>NZ_JBFSSD010000028.1:0-71287 GCF_041466145.1 Vibrio sp. 10N.239.312.D08
TGAGCCCGTAGAGGACTTTCACCTCCTAGATCAACGCCATGCTCGGCGCACAAATCGAAAAGCCAACTCATTGAGTTGGCTTTTTTCGTTTCTGAGCTTTATCTCTTACTAAACGTGTCTTCTAAAACAACCCTCAACTTCCTAAACACTAACCCGCTACTACAAATAACTAATCGAGCTAAATCATTCAAACATCAGTGATCCCATACTTCAGCATGACGCTCACAAACCAGATAAGCAGCGCAGCCTAAACAATGGGTCGATATATGTTCTTCGCATTCGTTCGCAATTATCTGTTTCTGCTGCAAAGTAACCTCAGGCTCCAATACGGGTTCAAAGAACTTTGTCATTACTCATTACATCCAAATAAAATCAGTTAGTTAGTCTCAGGTTAATCCAATCTTTAACTAAGATACATATCATTAGACGCAAAAAAGCCCCTGCTGATTTCTCAGCAGGGGCTTTCTATTATTTGGTGTCATTCCGAATAACTACATCCTATTGATGTTGAGTTAAATCCTGGAATTAACCTTGAATACCAACAATTAACCAAGGTGCATTGTTAGTTGTTAGGTCACGCTCTAGGTGCCAGATATCAGTGATATCTTCTTCAACGCCATCCGCTGTGTCACGGTAACGACCGCTAAACTGAAGGCTTAGCTGTGCTTTGCTACCATCGTGGTCTGCGCGAACGATTTCAGCATCAACGTACATTACGTCTGTGTGCTGATCACCGTCTAGCTTATTACGCTCAGCTTTTAGGTCTTCAAATAGGCTTGGAGATACGTATTCTTCAATCGTGTTTAGCTCATTGTGGTTCCATGCACCTTGCAGTGTACGGTAGTGCTCACGAGAACCGTTGATGAATGCCGCTTGATCAAAGCCCGGTGGGTAGTTATGTGGAACATCGCTTTGTGCACCAAAACCGAAACCACCAGCAGTGCCTTGTGATTGAGGTTGTGCTTGCTCGAAGTTATGAACATTTGGTTGTTGCTTAGGTTGTTCAAACTTGTTCTGACCCATGCCGCCGAATGCTGGCTGTTGGCCACGTGCATTCTGCTGATTCATTGAGCCCTGCTTCGCGCCCAACATTCCACGTAGGAATTTAAACGCTAGGAAAGCAATCAGACCCATGATCAGAATATCCATGAACTGGATACCTTCAAATGCGCCACCAAAGAATGCAGCTAAAAGACCACCAGCAAGTAAACCACCTAGCAGACCGCCCATAAGGCCTTTCTTGCTAGAGTTAGCTGCTGTGTTCTTACCTGTTTGATCTTGACGGATCGAATTCGTGTTTTGTTGTTTTGGTGCTGGAGCCGTTTTAAAGCTTTTGCCAAATGACTTACCACCACCAAACTTTTTCGCTTCTGCGATTGGCGTCACCGCGACTGTTACCAACAGGATCGCGACTAGTGAGAAAAATCGTTTCATTATTATCCTTTATAGGTTTTTTATCTTTCGACACCTTAATCATACTCGTTAACAAAGAACAATGAAATATTCACCGTGTTTACACATGTATCATAATATTGCGGCTATTAATTGATTACTAAACTAGCGAAGGGATTGACGGCACTCAGGGGCAGCATTAAAATATTGAACGATGTTCATTTAATAGAAAGTACCCATGGCAAGACGAAACGATCATACTCGCGAACAATTAGTGCAATTAACCTTAAAAACGGTAACCGACTTCTTAGAAGAGCACTCTTATCACGAGCTAAGTCTACGTAAAATCGCCAATATGATTGGTTACGTTCCAAGTACCTTAGTAAATGTATTTGGTAATTACAACCTACTGCTTTTGCATGTGGTCGCTCAAACATTAGATGAACTGGCGTCAGAATCCGCTGCAACTGTTGAACAATCGAGCAACCCTCAACAAGCTCTATTCAACCTTGCCTACTGCTACCACGATTTTGCACAGAGACACCCTCACCGTTGGCAGCTTATCTTTGAGCACAACATGAACGGTGAAAACCTTCCTGAATGGCAATCGAACCGCATCGATAGAATGACAGGCATGCTAGAACAGTTGCTAGTAGCGATTGCTCCTGAACATACGAAAAGCGAAGTCGTTAAAGCCAGCCGTGTATTATGGTCTGGAGTACACGGAATTACTCTACTTAGCGTTGATGATAAATTTTTCGCCTCTGAGCCTATTGATGGTAAAGAGCTGATCAATAACCTAGTCTCAAACTACTTAACCAACTGGTAATCATCCAAGGAAAGACAATGAACAACAGCAGCCAATCTTCGCTGTTAACGCAAAAAAGGTTCCTACCCTACTTTATTACCCAATTTCTAGGAGCCTTTAACGACAACATATTCAAAAATGTCCTGTTACTGTTTGTTGCTTTCGCAAGCGTAGACACGCTGCCTATTTCCAGCAATCTATTCATTAATTTGGCCGCTGGCCTTTTTATTCTGCCCTTCTTCCTATTTTCAGCTTTGGCTGGTGTACTGGCCGACAAATACGAAAAATCGTGGTTTATCCGTAAAGTTAAGCTCCTCGAAGTAGTGATCATGTCACTGGGTGCGATCGGATTCATCTACGAAAGCTACGGAATATTACTTCTGCTCCTGTTCCTTATGGGAACGCAGAGTGCTTTCTTTGGTCCGGTGAAATACGCCCTGCTTCCACAGCAGTTAGAAACAAAAGAACTGGTATCTGGTAACGCTCTCGTCGAGACAGGTACATTCTTAGCGATCCTGATTGGTACTCTAGGCGCAGGCATCATTGCATCTGAAGAAGGCGCGAAGCTCATTGCTGCGGTGTGTATTGTTTCGTTCGCCGTGCTTGGCTATGCATCAAGCTGCTTTATCCCACATGCGCCAAGTAATGCACCAGATCTTAAAGTAAAGTGGCAACCTGTAAAACTGACCTGCGCGACACTTGCGATTGCCAAAAAAGATCGCCCGACCTTTCAAGCTCTGATGTCTATCAGCTGGTTCTGGTTCCTTGGTGCGGCTTACCTAACTCAGTTCCCCAACTTCACTAAACTGCACCTAAACGGCACTGAAAGCTCAGTCGCCTTTTTACTGGCACTGTTCTCAGTAGGCATCGCGATCGGCTCTTTGGCTTGCGATAAGTTATCTAATCACCTCATTGAGATTGGCATCGTGCCAATGGGCAGCTTAGGTATCTCGATCTTCGGTCTTCTGATGGCGATATCCATCCCGGAGTCTTTGCCTGACTTTAGTTCTTTCCATCAATTCGTAACCTACTCAGAGCTGTGGCCACTGTTTGCTTACCTTCTGCTTCTGGGTATCTCTGGCGGTGTCTTTATTGTTCCTCTGTATTCACTGATGCAGTTACGTGCCAAGCCCGACGAGCGTGCCCAAGTGATTGCCGGGCTCAATATCTACAACTCACTGTTCATGGTGGGAAGTGCGGTATTAGGTATTGTTTGCCTTAGTGTTCTAGATCTTTCAATTCCGCAGCTGTTTATCTTGCTCGCAGTGGGCAACACTTTGGTGATGCTGTACCTGTTTTATCAGGTGCCTATCTACGCTTTCCGCTTCTTTACGTGGGTGGTCACTCACACCATGTACAGAGTTAAACATAAGAACTTACATCACCTGCCAGAAAAGGGCGGTGCGTTGATTGTCTGCAACCATGTGAGTTATATGGATGCACTGCTGCTGAGTGCGGTTTGCCCTCGCTTGATCCGTTTTGTGATGGAAGAGGATTACACCAAGTTGCCGCCAATTCGACGCTTCTTGAAAAGAGCTGGGGTGATTCCAATCTCCGCGACCAACCGCAACTCGATTCGAAACGCTTTCAAAGAAGTAGAGCGTGCCCTGCATGAAGGTCACATCGTGTGTATTTTCCCAGAAGGAAAGCTCACCTCTGATGGCGAAATGGCTGAGTTCATGCGTGGTATGGAGCTGATCATCAAACGTTCCCCTGTCCCAGTGATTCCTATGGCTCTTAAAGGATTATGGGGTAGCTACTTTAGTCGTTACAAAGGCCGTGCCTGCAAAGGGTTACCCACTCGCTTCTGGACTAAGCTAGAGATAGAAGCTGGCGAGCCGATTTCACCTAAACAAGCCTCTTGTGAAACGCTTCGACAGTCAGTCTCTGACCTTCGCGGATCATTACGCTAGTTAACCAGCCCTTTATTCATATCAGTTGAACAAGCGTTAAGTTTTCCTTAACGTTTGTTCAATTCATTTAGACTTACTTATCATTTTATTGAACGTATAGTGGTCTCATCACAATAACGCCACAACAAAACAAGACTCTAAATACAATGAACCTAAAAAAGTCCGTTCCATTTTATCTTGCTGCACTGTTTTGCTTAACGCCTTGGGTTAGCTCACCGACAGCCCTGGTTATCGGTTTCCTGCTTGCTAGTTTAGGATTAGTCCCTGAACACTTGGAAGTCGGCAAACTTAACAAAAAGCTACTGGCCTACTCTATTGTTGGCTTGGGTTTTGGTATTCAGTTTGAAAAAGCATTAGCAGTAACAGGCGATGGTATTGGGCTCATTGTAACGACGATTATCGGTACATTAGTCATTGGTTGGTTCTTGGCGAAACAAATGGGGCTAGACCGCACTACGGGCTATCTTATATCTTCTGGTACCGCGATTTGTGGTGGTAGCGCGATAGCAGCAGTGGCACCCGCGATCAAAGCAGACGATGAACAGATTGGCTTGGCATTAGCCACCGTATTCGTGTTGAACTCGGTTGCTCTATTCTTATTCCCGATGATTGGTCACGCGCTTGAGCTCAGCCAACAAACATTTGGTACTTGGGCAGCGATAGCGATTCACGATACGTCTTCTGTAGTAGGTGCAGCTTCAGCGTATGGCGAAGAAGCACTGACGACAGCGACAACATTGAAGCTCGCTCGCGCACTTTGGATCATCCCAATCGCTTTAATTAGTGCGATGATCTTCAAGAACGATCAAAAGAAGATTACGGTTCCCTACTTCATTTTCTTCTATTGCGCCGCTATCGCGGTGAGTGACTTACTGCCACAATTTGAGATGGTCTATCAAGGAATCTTTGATGTGTCTAAGCGAGCACTGGTCGTGTGTTTGTTCTTAATTGGCTGTGGTATTTCAGTTGAGAAGTTAAAAGCGGCAGGGCCGAAACCACTGATGTTTGGTATTACAATGTGGGTCATGATCTCAACGGGTTCATTGGCGTGGTTAACTCTCGCTTAGCCCGCATAGAAACGCTTTAGATGTTTGTTCGGTGAACTAGACACTCAAGTTAGCGAGCAACAAAACAAAAAGGCAAAGCTCCAATGGGCTTTGCCTTTATCGTTTGTGGTAAGGGTATTCTTTGTTGTAACAATCACGAATCAAACAGGGGCTTATCACTCTTCTTGCTCTCTCTTTTCATTAAAACAAGTACCACAACCAACACAAATGCGGTGAGCTCAGCCAACGAACGAGTCAACCCTGACGAGATGATTGCTTGGCCTATCTGCAGTAAAACCGCAATGGTGAGGGCAATTTTCATAATAAGACCTTATTCTATAATCCGTTATTTATATGGCTTATTATGATGGATGGTTATAAAGATAATAAATTCTGTTTTGAACTATCTAATTGCTAAATTAACTAACCGCCTGACAACTTAGTCACCTAACAACTTCGCAAATAACGTCGAGGTAAGCGCTTACCTTTAACTCCTATGCTGAGACAACCAAGAGGCCAATCCAGCGCGTGAGACCTTAATACCCTGCTGTTCTTGCTCAGGCATTCGATAATACTCAACAGGAAATTTGAACCGCTCAAGACGTCCATTCAATTGCTCAGCAAACCACTCTTTGGTTGGCAAATCAGCACAATCCACAATAGCGACAGGCCGAAACCCGAACTCATCGTCTTCAATAGGAACAATAAACGCCTGATTAACCTCAGACAACTGATTGAGTGCTCGCTCAATCTCTTCGCAATGAATGTTCTCACCACCAGAAATAAACTGATTGTCGGCGCGACCAATAATCGACACTTGTTCACCAACCCACTCACCAAGATCTTTACTGTCGAACCAACCATTCTCATCAACTAATGGCGTTAACTCGCCCTGATAGTAATAACCAGAAGCAAGCGTATCGCCGCCAATAAAGATACGTTGTTCTTCAATTTTCAGCTGGCGATGGTTAAGGACAAAACCGGCGGTGCTGCCGGCATCAACGGGCTTCGCGGTCACGGTTGAAGCCGCTTCAGTCATGCCGTATCCAAGCCATGTTTCGATGCCCATTTGTTGAGCTTCGAGCCCAAGTGCTTCTGGTATATGACTACCACCCAAAAGTACATGCGTTAAAGTAAGTGCTTGCTTACTCTTTAACAATCGATGTAGTTGAGTAGCGACCAATGAAGCATGACTGCATTCTTCTATATCGGTTTCAAGCTGACCTGTGCCTATTTTGATGCAACCACCAGCCGCCAACCAACGATGAACTATCGCCAGCCCCGACACATGGTACATAGGTAAACTCAGTAACCACGTGTCACCTTGTTGATAACGAAACACCTCAAGCAGCCCTGACGCAGAGCATAGGTGCTGCTCAAGTGTATGAGCGACCGCTTTTGGGTTTCCGGTAGAACCTGAAGTGAATACGATGCTCGCTAGATTTTGCGGATTGAAATTGGATTCTTGAGGTGTCGTTATCTGCTCATCATCACCATCAAACTTCAGTTCACTTAGGCAAGGCAAGGTCACCAACTGAGTATTCAAATCGGCAGTCTCTGATTGCTCTATTCCGCTATTGCCCAAGAGCCAAAGGTAGCTCTGTTGATCTGCTTGATATAAGGAATCGAGCTTTTGCTTCAGGCGTAAACTAGGCTGAGGCATCGTAAACGCACAAACCACACCCAAATTGAGTGCGGCAAGATAAACAGGGATCACTTCAGCTTGATTCTTACCAACAATCGTCAGTACATCACCTTCAGATAGGCCTTGATGAGATAGCTGTTGTTGGTACTCACTAACCAACACAAACACTTGCTGCCAAGTATAAGTGCGGTGAGTGGTCGCTAACGCTGGTTGAAGTGGGTTTTGCTGCGCCCACTTTACCCAGAGCGGGGGATGATTAGATTGTGGGCGCATCATATGATAACCAAAAATAGATTAAGAACTTGTTAAGCTAACTAAATAGCCATTCAAATAGCTCGGTCTAAGAAGACCAAATCAATTGTTGCTTTTCAAGCGTAGAGACAGGCAACTGACAGCCCGGCCAAGAAACCTCTAGCTGCTGCTTGAACAAGCCAATCGTATCCAACCCCGGCACTTCAATTGGCAAATATTGCTGCGCCAGACGAGCAATCTGAGTCAGACCTAGGCTCGACTCAATGCTTGAGCTCAATACAGGTTTCATTCCAAGCTTCTGTGCTCGCTCAATGATTGCCACGCAACGCTCGACAGAACCAATAAGAGTTGGCTTGATCACGACTGCTTTAACACCAGTAAGGTCGCTAAGATCAAATTCCGGGCTGCGCACCGCTTCTTGCAGTGTCTCGTCCCACGCAATCGCCACACCATGGTCAATGGCAAAGGCCAAACTGTCTTCTGGCTTTTGGCAAGGCTCTTCGATAAAGCTTATACGCTGTCGCATTGACGGCGAAATGTATTTAATGAATTGCTTCGCTTTCTCTGGCTTCCACGCACGGTTGGCATCAAGTCTTAGAGTCAAATCAGGGATCGACTCAAGGAATAAGCTAACCAACATGCCATCGCGAATCGCTTCGTAGAGGCCGACTTTCACTTTCGCGACCTTCTCGCCTACCATCTCATTCAATACAGGAATCAGTTCATCTGGATCGCCTGTACACAAAGGCGCCGCTTGGTAGTTACCTTGAGCGTTAAGATCGCCTCGCAATTCCATCATCGCCATTGAAAAGCCAAACGCGACAGAAGGATACAGCTCGTCGAAAGGCGTTTGAGGCTTATTGTGGCTCCAAAGCTCTAATTCGTGTTGAAGCTGAATGCCAGCTTGTTCGGCATCTTCTTGGCTAAAACCGGGCAAAGGCGCAACTTCGCCAAAACCAGTTTTACCATCACACTCAAGTTGGATGATATAGCCAACACGTTCGTTCAACTTATTGTCACGAAGAACCACACCACTATCCATAGGTAATTGATAACGGTAAAGTTTAGCGTGACGCTGAGAATTCACTGAGTTCATAAAGTTTCCTAAAAAACGGGGAACATCAAAACAAAACGAGCCGCTATTAGCGACTCATTTTGAAGAGGAGAAAGACTATGGATTACGCGGGAACTTGTCGAAGTCCGGTCGACGTTTCTCGTTGAATGCGTTGCGGCCTTCTTGGCCTTCCTCTGTCATGTAGAACATCATGGTTGCGTTACCAGCCAACTCTTGTAAGCCTGCTTGACCATCACAGTCAGCGTTCAGTGCCGCTTTCAAGCAACGCAGTGCCATTGGGCTGTGTTGAAGCACTTCACGACACCAACGAACTGTCTCTTTTTCTAGGTCAGCAACAGGAACAACGGTGTTTACAAGGCCCATGTCCAGTGCTTCTTGTGCATCGTAGAAGCGGCACAAGAACCAGATTTCACGTGCTTTCTTTTGACCAACGATACGAGCCATGTAAGAAGCACCCCAACCGCCATCGAAAGAACCCACTTTAGGACCCGTCTGACCGAACTGCGCGTTTTCAGCTGCAATAGTAAGGTCTGCCATCATGTGAAGTACATGACCGCCACCGACTGCCCAACCCGATACCGCTGCGATAACTGGTTTTGGACAAGTACGAATTTGACGCTGGAAATCCAGTACGTTCAGGTGATGTGTACCTGAATCGTCTTGGTAGCCGCCGTAGTCACCGCGAATACTTTGGTCACCACCAGAACAGAACGCCTTCTCACCAAGACCCGTCAAAATGATCACACCTACTTTCTCGTCGTAACGAGCGTCAGCCAATGCATTGATCATCTCTTTTACGGTTTGTGGACGGAACGCATTGTGGACTTGAGGACGCGCAATCGTGATTTTTGCAATACCGTCGTCAGACTTGTGGTACTGAATATCTTCGTATTGACTGCTTTCATCGTTCCAGTTAACTGCCGCGTAAAGTTCTTCTTCTGTGATGCCTACTGTTTTAGCCATGGTGATTCCCATTGTTCTATTAGAGACCACGACTAACGAGTAGTCGTGACGGTGTTGCTCTGCTTTTGATAGTGCTTAATACGAGAGAATCGCTCAGTCAGATTAACGACGACTCGCGATACATTGGATTATCAGGTTGGAAAACAGTTCTGGTTGCTCAAAATGAACATTATGACCAGCGTAATCCACCTGACTATATTCAAAGCCACTATTCTCAGCTAGCTCCATGAATTTACGGTCTTTTTCTCCACACACATAATGCAATAAGTGCTCATGAGATTTCAATGTGGCACGTAAATCCGGTTGCTTAGCTAACGAAGTAGATAACAACATATTTGCTACGGATACTCCAAGGTTACCACTACGCTTTATGACCAAAGTTTGTCTTTGCTCATGATTTAGTGAAGAAAAGACGCTTTGTTGATACCAATCGTCTAAAACATCTTCAATCGACTGCTGTGCAAAGCGAACAGCCCACTGCGTATCATGTACTAACCTTTGTGCTCTTTCTTCATCACATTCCAAACCAAAGTTGCCACCTTCAATGATGACTTTCTCTAGGTTAAGCGTCTCGAAGCAAGGGCTTGTCACCCCATACATAGCGAGTCTGCCGCCCATAGAATATCCGATCACCACGATAGGGTAATCAGCAGGAAGATCGTTGAGCGCCAGTTGAGATGTGATGCACTGGACAATTTTCTTGCAGCAATGATCAAACCCTACCGGATCGATAAAGCGACTTTGTCCGTGTCCGGGTAAATCTATGCAAAGGAGAGGAAAACCCTCTAGGAATGGATGACATGCACTCCAATCATCCCCGCTCCCGAGTAAACCATGTAAGAAAACAAGCAAAGGTTTGTCAGAAGAATCTTGTACAGCTGGGTAATAATCGGAGTAAAGCATGTAAAGTCCTTAGGCTAATGCCTCGGTGAGCATTGAACTGAATTGTTTCAGCAAAGTAGACGCTTGTTCGGGAGGCGTCTTAACTTCCACGAGCAAGGTACCCTGACCCTGTTCGAAATGTTGTTCGATAATGGTTTGATAGCAATTCAAGGTTTCTGGCGCAGCGTATCCCAACTGGAATTGCGCAGCAGCGTGTTCAAAACTGAAACCATGAGGCATTTGATAAAGTGACTGTTTCTGCTGCTCTGGCACCGGCAATAAATCAAAGATCGCACCACCATCATTGTTGGTCACAACAATAACCATCGGCGTTAAATTATGAGTCAGCAGAGCCAGTGAGTTGATATCGTAAAGCAAAGAAGTATCGCCAATCAACATCAATAAAGGATTCTGGTTAGCTTTCACCACGCCCGCAGCCGTCGCCACCAAGCCATCAATGCCCGATGCACCACGATTGCTGTAAACTCGATTCGCAGATATTGACGACAACATATCCACCAGCCTTACCATCAAGCTGTTTCCCACAAACAACTCTCTGTCTTTAAGTCTAGACGACAAGTCAACCGCAACACTCAACTCTGTCAGTTGGTCATTATTGGATATTTGTGCGAGTGCGAGTTGCTGAACGGTATTTGCGACCTCGATTAAAGGCGTCGCCCAACCAGAGTGTTTGCCTAACAATGTTGGCAGATGTTGATCGGTTATCCATGACTCAATATTGGCAACAATATGAGTTTGAGGTAGATGATCTTGATTTATACGGTGCGCATCAGGTGAAACCACTACATATTGCGTGGAATCGAACGAAGCCGCTTGTGACTTAATCCATTGGTTTAGTCGTTTAGATACGATGCGCTCACCAAACTGGATAATAAAATCACACTGACTAAGCTGTGCTTTGGCTGCGTCACTTTGCATCCATAAATCATAGTGTTTCCAGTCACTACTGACACCCGATTGAGGGTCACAGAATACTGGCCAGCCCAAAGCTGTCGCAAACTGCTTGGCTTTAATTGCGGCTTCATTCTCGATAGAACCAATAATCACTGCGCCTTTACGAGCGACATAATCACTTGCTGAGACAGGCTGAGCGATTAAATGACTGGGCAAATAAGTGTTCGAGTAAAGGCAGGTTGAAGCTCTCCAAGCTGCCACGCTCTTTGTATAATCCGCATACATCTCGGCGCTATTAGCGGAATAAAGCGGTTCTGGGAACGGACAGTTGATATGAATAGCCCCACCGACGCTGCGCTGTTTCGCCAGTGCGTTATCAACCGACGTCAAAAGCCAATTCAAAGAAACTTGTGTCGTTGGACTTGGAAGGTTTAGTGCCGTTTCAACGTGAGACGAAAAGATACCATGCTGCTGAATCGCTTGATTGGCACCACAGTCGACCAAGTCGATGGGCCTATCAGAGGTTAGCAAGATCAGCTTCTCTCGGGTCAGCCCAGATTCAGCCGTCGCAGGAAGCAAATTCGCCACAGCGGTTCCTGATGTCACAATCACCGCAACCGGTTTGTTGCTAGCCTTTGCTAAGCCTAAAGCTAAAAACCCAAGACCACGCTCATCAAAGTGCGTGTGTAAGGTTAACTTGGAGTTGGCTTCAGCTTCGAGAGTTAGCGGCGTTGAGCGAGAGCCCGGAGCAACACAAACATGTTCAACGCCATTACGTGCAAGCTCTTCAAGTAACGTGTGACACCAAACTCTATTTAATACGGCTTGGTCGTGATTCATGACGCGACACCCAATGGAGGGTGATCTGAAATTAAGCTAAGCAGAGTAGACATCTTCTTGTTCAGCTCTTGCCATTCATGTTCGGCAACCGATCCCGGCACGATCCCCGCGCCAGCAAACAGTTGTACTTGATCGTTTACAATCAAGGCGCTTCGAATCGCCACGCAGAATTCCGCTCGCTGATGACTGATATAGCCTACAGAGCCTGCATACCAACCTCGTGCAAACGGTTCGTGTTCAAGAATGAAATCCATCGCCTCTTTACGAGGTAAACCCGCCACCGCAGCAGTTGGCTGTAAGGCAGCAAGCAACTGCACACCATTAACGCCATTGTTGAGCTGAGCATGGATATTGCGCTTCAAATGCTGCACCTTACGCAAGCGCACTAGACGCGCATCCTTTTCAACATGGACCGTTTGAGAATGAGGAGTGAGACGCTCAATGATGTCGTCGACCACATACTGGTTCTCATTGAGGTTTTTGCTGTCTTGAGAAAGCCAGTTGGCCAGTTCCATATCCTCAGTAGCGTTCTCTCCGCGACCAATGGTTCCAGCAAGCGCCTCGGTATCAAGCTCCGTACCATGTCGGCTATATAAGCGCTCTGGTGTCGAGCCAATGAAACTGTGTTTAGAATCCAGCACCAACATAAAGTGGAAACTGTGGTGATTTTGCAGATAGCTGGCTTTAAGTAATTGAGCTGCGCAGATAGGCGCATCGAGTTGCAGTGTGGTTTTACGTGCTAAAACGACTTTTTTGTACTCTTCATCGCTAATGCCTTGCAGCACTTTATCGACAAGGTTGCCCCACTGCTCTCTTTCTGGAACGTGATTGATCTGTTCAATATGGGCAGACAAAGGCGCCAATATCGCGGCTTCTACAGAAAGCTTATTCAAAGCATTAATAGAAGAAACGCGATCAGGGGACAAATTAACCGCCAGCGACCAAGTATTGTCAAAGCGGATCAATTCAACCTGAGGAAGGAAGAAAAACGACTCCATGCAGCGACGGTTCTTTGCGGTGTGCCCATCAAACGAGCGTCCACCCCAGATTCGTTGGTCTTCACCAAGAATAGCGTACGCGGGTGCAGGATCTGAAAACGTATGTAACTGTCCGAGCGCAACAACCTCTTCACGAGTGTCGCGTGACTGCCAGTAGAACTTAGGAAAGAGCGGTTGAGCATGAAGCCATTCTATAAATGCAAACGATGGTTTTTGCGTTAGAACTTCAACACAACGAACTTCGCTTGCTTGGGCATTTTGTACTCGCTCAATCAAAGCGGAGATAGTTTGCTGGAAATGTGACAAATCGACCTCGTTCACATCTAAATTATTATTATATTAGTTTGATACTTTATGGGCAGTACCCACTTAGATCAAGAATGTACTATATCTTTTCAACATTCCTGTGATTTTAAGCGATCCCGCCCCTTTATTCATCTTAGCCAATAACCAAGAAAGCGATTAATTAAAATTTAGAAAAGAGTGACAACAAAAAGGCTAAACGTGACACTGAAATGCGACATTCATCAGATTTTTATTCTATCAAACGCCATTTTGCGGTACTTTAATAAAGTATTTAAATTAATTTCAGGAAATCGGCAATGCAAAATATCGGGATGTCGTCAAAACTCAACAGCGTATGCTACGAAATCAGGGGGCCTGTACTCAAACATGCTAAGCGCATGGAAGAAGAAGGGCATAAAATACTGAAGCTTAATATTGGTAACCCCGCCCCATTTGGTTTTGACGCCCCTGATGAAATCCTTGTTGACGTAATCCGTAACCTACCGACATCTCAAGGTTACTGCGACTCAAAAGGCATCTATTCAGCCCGCAAAGCGGTTGTTCAGCACTACCAGAAAAAAGGCCTACGTAACCTTGATGTAGAAGACGTTTACATTGGTAACGGCGCATCAGAGCTTATCGTTATGTCTATGCAAGCGCTACTGGATAATGGTGATGAAATCTTAGTTCCCGCTCCGGATTACCCACTATGGACAGCGTCTGTTGCGCTTTCTGGTGGTACACCGGTTCACTACATGTGTGATGAAGATGCTGATTGGTATCCAGATTTAGACGACATGCGCGCGAAGATCTCACCAAAGACGCGCGGCATCGTTCTTATCAACCCGAACAACCCAACAGGCGCGGTATACAGCCGTGATTTCCTATTACAAGTGGTTGAGATTGCTCGTGAGCACGGTTTGATCATCTTCGCCGATGAAATCTACGACAAAGTACTTTACGACGGTGCGGTACACACTTCAGTGGCAACGCTTGCTGAAGACGTATTAATGGTCACGTTCAACGGCCTATCTAAAGCTTACCGTGTATGTGGTTTCCGTGGTGGTTGGATGTTCTTAACAGGCCCTAAACACCTAGCGAAAGGCTATGTAGAAGGGCTAGAAATGCTGGCCTCAATGCGTTTGTGTGCCAACGTTCCGATGCAACACGCTATCCAAACCGCACTCGGTGGCTATCAGAGTATCAATGAGCTGATTCTTCCAGGCGGTCGACTGCTTGAACAGCGTGACCGTGCATGGGAACTGATCAACAAGATCCCTGGCGTTTCTTGTGTGAAACCGAAAGGTGCAATGTACCTGTTCCCTAAAATCGACACCAACATGTACAACATCAAAGACGATCAGAAGTTTGTACTCGACTTCCTTAAGCAAGAGAAGGTGCTATTGGTTCAAGGTACGGGCTTCAATTGGCCGAAACCGGATCACTTCCGTATCGTGACTCTGCCGCACATCGAAGATCTAGAAATCGCAATTGGTCGTTTAGAGCGCTTCTTACAGACTTACAGCCAAGACGACCTCATCGAAGGTTAATGAGCACAAAGAAAGATGGCTACAATTTGCTGTTTTAAAAGACTTTAACTTGTATTCATTCACTTCTATGCTTAAAAGGCTCCTGTTTAGGAGCCTTTTTTGTATCCGCTGTCTCGTATCCCTGTGCAAACACAAGATACGAGTGGAGTATTGTTTATACCAATCACAGTAAGTAAGTGTTCAGAAATAGCGTAGGGAAAAAGCTTGAGAACAAGGCAGCTATTTTCGACAAGCAGCTTCGATAAGTAGTTATTCTACAATCAAAAATTCTAACATAGTTATCGAGTTTTTTAACAAGCTAGGATGACCAGTTATTTACTACGATTGGTACTATAAGGACATTTATGAAACAGAGCCATTTCTTTGCCCATCTCGCACGCATGAAGCTAATTCAACGCTGGCCCCTGATGCGTTCGGTATCAAGCGAGAACATTTCAGAACATAGCCTACAGGTTGCTTTCGTGGCACACGCCTTGGCACTGATCAAAAACAAGAAGTTTGATGGTCAGCTTAACCCCGAGCACATTGCTCTGCTTGGCATGTACCACGACACCAGTGAGGTACTGACGGGTGATTTGCCAACGCCAGTTAAATACTACAACCCGGATATTGCACAAGAGTATAAGAAGATAGAAGCCGCGGCAGAACAAAGACTGCTTTCGATGTTGCCAGAAGAGTTCAGAGACGACTTCGCCCCCTTCTTAATATCTGGTACTGCGAGTAAAGAAGAGCAAAGCATCGTCAAGCAGGCAGATACTATCTGTGCGTACCTGAAATGCTTGGAAGAGCTCAGTGCGGGCAATCATGAATACGAGCAAGCCAAGCGCCGATTGGAAGAGACACTCGAACAACGCAAAAGCCCAGAAATGGACTACTTTCTCACCACATTCGCACCGAGCTTTGAATTATCACTAGACGAGATAAGCTAGCTGGGTATAAGTTGTTTTTAATTAGCTAAATAAAATCAATTTGATAGGTGCTATTTTGAATTCTCAACTCGAACCACCCTTTGTACTCGAACAAGAATGGCAGCATCGAAATGACGATGAACATAAAATAAGACGGGATGACCACCGCAGCCCGTATCAGCGTGACCGTGCGCGCGTGCTTCACTCTGCTGCTTTCCGTCGCTTACAAGCGAAAACCCAGATCCATGGCACCACGGTCAACGACTTTCACCGAACGCGCCTTACCCACTCTCTTGAGGCCGCTCAGCTTGGCACCGGTATCGTCGCTCAACTGAAGAAAAAGCAGCCCGAATTTCGAGACCTATTACCCTCAGACAGTTTGATTGATTCACTGTGTTTGGCTCACGACATCGGTCATCCACCCTATGGACATGGCGGCGAAGTCGCACTCAACTACATGATGCGCGACCACGGCGGCTTTGAGGGCAACGCTCAAACGTTTCGCATAGTCACACAGTTAGAACCTTACACTGAACATCACGGGATGAACCTATCTCGACGCACTTTGTTAGGTCTAATTAAGTACCCTTCTCTGCTGAGTGAGGTTCAAGCTAAATTGCAGTCTGAACCCGTTAAGCATCAACGACAACTCCGAGCTAAAGATTGGATGCCAGCAAAAGGCATCTACGATCATGATGAAGAGTTGTTTAACTGGGTGCTTGAACCGCTTTCAAGCAGCGACCAACAGCTCCTAAAACAGAAAAGAAAAACGCATACCGAGCCACTTGAGCACAACAAGACCAAATATAAGTCACTGGATTGTTCGATCATGGAACTTGCTGACGACATCGCGTATGGCGTGCACGATTTAGAAGATGCGATTGTGCTTGGCTCTGTGACCAAAGCTCAGTGGGTCGAATCGGCTTACCCTCAACTGAAAGAGATGGCCGACCCATGGATTTGTGAACACCTAGATTCAATTACAGAGATGCTTTTCTCTGGTGAACAGTATCGTCGAAAGGATGCGATTGGTGGGATAGTCAACGCACTGTTGACCAGTATCTCGATTAAGCGAGTGGAGGCTAACTTTGAGAATGTACTGTTGGCTTACAATGCGGTGCTCGAGCCGAGCATGGACGGCACACTCGATAAGCTGAAACACTTTGTCAGCGAGTTCGTTATTCAAGTGCCACAGGTTCAGGTCATCGAATACAAAGGTCAACAGATCATCATGGATATGTTTGAAGCATTCAGCGCAGATCCTGAACGCTTGCTGCCACTGCCCATCAAGAAGCAATGGCTACAACATCAAGATGAGTCTCGAAAAATGCGCGTGATAGCCGATTACATTTCATCGATGACTGATGATCTTGCGCAGAAAATGCATCAGCAACTGTTCTCAGCTCATACCGAGTTTTAATTCCTGACTCACTTTACTAAAACGGCTTAATCTAAGTAGTTTTTCTCAAACACGCCCGGCGGCATTTGATTGATTTGAAACTGAATCATTTGGTCAAATGCCGTTAGCAAAGGGCTAAAGTCGCCATCACGCTCTAACAAGCTAAGTAAATGATAGCCAGCTTCAACGGTTGAAAGGCTATTTTCACTGGGTGCTTTGCGAATTCGGTAATTACCCTTGAGATCTTTCGGTAAATGAACCGTGTTCAACGCATGCAGGTTACTCGATACTTGCCACATCTTGAATGCTTTCTTCCACGTGCCATCCAATAAAATCACACGCAGCTTCTTATTGGGAGATGTCGCCGACTCAACTGAAACAGAGTTTTCGCTTGGGTATAAAATCACATGTTGATACTGTTCATCGCACAACAATGCGTTGAGTTGTTCGTTGTCTGAAAAGTCTTCGCCAACAAACGTCACGCTGTTATTAAGAGATAACGAGAGAATACGCGCTGTTCCCATCGGACGATGCTCTTCTGATGGGTGCTGAAGAATGATAAGCTCAACATTCGATTCGAGTGGTGTAACCCACTGACAAATACAAGCTTTCAAAGCCTTGCTGCATTGGGGGCAATAACGAGACATGGATTTAATGTGTACCCTGTTTTAATTTTCATTTCACTTTTATGCGTCTTATTCCAATTTGAGCCAATACAAGCTTGGGTCGTTTGGGATAGCAATGCGATTGCCGATGGGCAATGGTGGCGAATCCTAACAGGAAACTTTTCACATACCAACTACTCGCATCTTCTGATGAATCTAGCAGGCTTGTGGATCATCAGCTACCTGTTTCAACCGAGTAAAAAACAGCTTGTTGTTGCTTTGCTTGTGATCAGTTTAGTGACTGGCGTCGCTCTGTTGTTTTCAAGTATTCAGATCTACGTTGGCCTATCGGGCACTTTGCATGGGTTGTTTGGCTTATTCGCGCTCAGAGAGGCTTTAAACGGCAGGAAGTCTAGTTGGCTGTTAGTATTCGGATTAGTCGCTAAAATCGCTTGGGAGCAGCTTATTGGCCCTTCTAGCACGACTGGTGAACTGATTAATGCTCGTATCGCGATTGAAGCCCACCTAGCAGGTGCATTGGCCGGAGGCTTCATATCTATCGCTTCATTTCTAACAAGTAGAAAAACGGGTCAAAGTTGAATTCTTTCGCGGTTCTTTTCAACCGTCGCTTCACCTATCCCTTTGACACTCACCAAATCATCAGCAGTAGTAAATGCCCCGTTCTGATCTCTGTAATCGACGATTTCTTTGGCTTTCTTGTCACCCACGCCAACCAATAGTGCTGAAAGTTCTTCTGCCGTCGCGGTATTGATGTTGACCGTAATCTCAATGCCTTCGTAAAGCTCAGCCTTGGTTGGGCTGTCTGCAAACACGGCAGGGCTTAAGAGCATCAGAAATGAAAGAATTAGTGTTGAATATATCGTGCGCATAAATAGTTCCTTTGTTCAAAAAACGTAACTTATGCATTTGCCGCGCTAGATAACACAATCACCAGATAAAAATAAAGCGGATCACCTAAGTGACCCGCTTCGTTATACATCTTATTTTCATCAGCTTGTTTGTTGGCTCACAAATCTGAATTAAAGCCTAACAATCACGTGTTGATTTCAGTAGTAAGCTCTAACTTGAGCTTGCTACTGAGGTAATCAAACGCTTACTGACCTTGACCCACTACGTAGTATTCAACGTCTGCGTTTTTACGAAGTACGTTTAATACGTTAGTCAGGTCTTGCTGGTTACCAACTCGCTCCAACTGTGCACCAATTTGAGTGCTGTAGGCTGGGTTGATCTCAGCCGTTACTTTAGAAAGCTCAACAACAACGATATTACCGTCTTGGTCTTTAGATTGACCGAACACAGCTTGACCTGCTTCTGGTTTCGCTAGAGCGAATACAGATGCCGCTAATGGCGAGTTACGGTCAATCGTTTCAAGTTCAGTGAACTCAAGGTTGTTGTCCGCTAGTACTGCTTCATTGCCTTGCTCAAGTTCGTTCACTAGAGAAACACCTAGCTCAACCGCTTGCTGCTCTGCTTGTACAGCAGACAGTGCAGCGACAACTTGATCTTTCACTTCAGCTAGAGGAAGAACTGTCTCATCACGAGTCTCTTCTACACGAACAACAATTACGTGCTCAGGTGCAACTTCGATAACTTCCGAGTTTAGACCGTCTTCTTTCACTTCAGGGCTCAAGATAGCTTGCATAACTGCAGGCGTCATCAGAACTTCTGGAGCGTCAACTTGAGAGATGAAATCTGTCGTTGTGATCTTCGCGTTGATAGCTTCTGCAGAATCATCTAGAGAATCTGGGAATTCAAACGCTACTTTTTCTAGCTCAGTTTGTTGCTCGTAGAACTGATCAACTGCGTGTTGGTCTAGAAGCTCTGTCTTAATCTCTGCCGCTACTTCAGTGTAAGGCTGAGCTTGAGACGCTTTTAGTTCGTCTAGCTTGATGATGTGGTAGCCGAAATCAGATTTAACTAGGCCAGTAGTATCGCCAATATTCTCAAGAGCGAAAGCCGCGTCTTCGAATGCAGGGTCCATAACATCGCGCTCAATCCAACCTAGGTCACCGCCAACGTCTGCACTACCGAAGTCGTCAGATTTCTCTTCCGCTAGCGTAGCAAAATCAGCGCCTGCATTTAGCTCGTCTAGGATTGCCTGAGCTTTCGCTTCGTCATCGCCTTGAACTAGGATGTGGCTAACTTTACGTTGCTCTTCCGTTGAGTACTTGTCTAGGTGCTCTTGGTAGTATTTCTGTGCTTCTTCATCGCTTACTTCAAGCTGAGACTTAAGCGCTTCAGCAGAAAGCTCAATGTAAGATACCTTAGCTTGTTCTGGACGAGTGTAAGCTGCTGGGTTCTCTTGGTAGTACTGTTCGATTTGCTCGTCAGTTAACTCGATGTCTTTTGCAAGGTCAGCAACAGACAGTGTCACTGTGCGAATGTCACGAGTTTGTGCGATAAGCTTGCTCTGAGTATCGATTTCGCCCTGAAGAACGAATTCACTGCCTTGAAGTGCAGTCACAAGCTGGTTGCGCATAAGGTCACGACGCATGTATTCAGCGAAGCTCTCTGCGCTGAAACCTGCACGACGTAGTGCCGATTGGTAAACTTCTTGGTCGAATTGACCCGCCGTTTGGAACTGAGGCATTTCTAGAATCATGGTGCGGATTTGAGAATCACTGATTCGTAGGCCTAGAGACTCAGCTTGCTGCTCAAGCAGTACGTCATTGATCATGCGATCAAGTACTGATTTACGGAAAGACTCTACGTAAGCAGGGTCTGCAAGCATTTGCGCGAAGTAATCGCCAAGTTGAGACTGCATACGATTACGTTCGTTTTGGTAAGCCTGTTCGAACTCACCACGAGCAATTTCTGTGTTGCCAACTTTAGCTGCTGCGTTGTTACCGCCACCGGTGATGTAGCTGCCTACACCTGCGAATACGAATGACAGGATAATCAACCCAAGGATAATTTTTACCGCGATGCTATTCACGCCTTCGCGTAATCGATCCATCATAATTTAAGTGCTCTCCGGATATGAAGCATTGGCTTCAAAATAAAAATCTATTCACGCGATATTATCAGAAAAAGAAATGCGCATCAGTAGGATGCGCATAATTTAAATAAGTTCAATGTGCTTTGTACACATACTGTTTAAGAATGAAACATCATTTTTCAAACAGTAAACGCATTTTACTGCCTTCCCCTCTTAAATGGAGGTTTCAGCAGTGAAAATTAGTTACATGCGTCTTTAAGTGCTTTACCCGCTTTGAAGCCAGGTACTTTAGCTTCTGCGATTTGGATCTCTTCACCAGTTTTTGGGTTACGACCTGTACGAGCAGCACGAGTACGAACACTGAAAGTACCAAAGCCAACAAGTGCAACTTGGTCACCAGATTGTAGCGTTGTGCCAACTGCTTCGATGAATGCGTCTAGAGCGCGGCCAGCTGAAGCTTTAGAGATGTCTGCGTTTTCTGCGATTGATTCTACTAGTTGTGTTTTATTCACTGTTTTTCCCCTATGTGTCATCTGTGACTACTTCTGATGACTGTACGTTCCATTTTGGTTTTAATTTAGCCGCAAGCCTTATTGCAAAAGGGCTGCCGCTTTGATCAATAACTTAGCGTCCAAAAAAAACGCTGACAAGCCTTTTCGGGCCTATCAGCGTAATTCTTTACTTATTTTTGCTATGCATCACTATTTTTTCACGTCAAACTCGACCCCTGACGGATCTCGTTCTAGCGCGACTTTGAGTACTTCATCAATCCACTGAACCGGGATCACCTTCAAGTCAGCGATTACGTTGTCTGGAATCTCTTCCAAATCACGCTCATTGTCTTTAGGGATCAGTACAGTTTTGATGCCGCCACGGTGTGCAGCAAGCAGTTTTTCTTTCAAGCCACCGATAGGTAAAACTTCACCACGAAGGGTAATTTCACCTGTCATACCGACCTCTGCTTTAACCGGGTTACCCGTCAAGCTAGAGACAAGTGCAGTACACATTGCGATACCCGCACTCGGGCCATCTTTCGGTGTAGCACCTTCTGGTACGTGAACGTGAATGTCACGTTTTTCGTAGAAATCTGAGTTGATACCCAGTTTTTCAGCACGAGAACGAACCACTGTCATTGCCGCTTGAATCGACTCTTTCATCACGTCGCCAAGTGAGCCAGTTTGCGTTAGCTTACCTTTGCCCGGCATTGCTTCGGTCTCGATAGTCAGTAGATCACCACCCACTTGAGTCCACGCTAGGCCTGTTACTTGACCGATACGGTTGCTTTCATCCGCTTTACCGAAGTCGTGGCGTTGAACACCTAAGTACTCTTTCAGATTATCAATGTTAACCGTTACAGACTTAAGATCGCTGTCTAGCAAGATGTTCTTCACTGCTTTACGACAGATTTTTGAGATTTCACGCTCTAGGCTACGTACACCCGCTTCACGCGTGTAGTAACGAATGATGCCGATGATTGCAGAGTCTTCAATCTCAATTTCATGAGGCTTAAGACCGTTGCGTTGAACTTGCTTGTCCAGTAAATGGCTCTTAGCAATGTTCAGCTTCTCATCTTCTGTGTAACCAGATAGACGAATCACTTCCATACGGTCCAGTAGAGGCCCAGGAATGTCCATCGAGTTCGATGTTGCCACGAACATAACATCTGACAGATCGTAATCTACTTCTAGGTAGTGATCGTTAAATGCGTTGTTTTGTTCTGGATCTAGAACTTCTAGAAGTGCTGAAGATGGGTCGCCACGCATATCAGAAGACATCTTATCGATCTCATCTAATAGGAACAGTGGGTTCTTAACACCAACTTTAGACATCTTCTGGATCAGTTTACCCGGAAGTGAACCGATGTACGTACGACGGTGACCACGAATCTCAGCTTCATCACGAACGCCACCAAGTGCCATACGCGTGTACTTACGACCCGTTGCCGCAGCAATCGAACGACCTAGCGAGGTTTTACCTACACCAGGAGGACCAACAAGACAAAGGATTGGGCCTTTTAGCTTGTTGATACGGTTTTGTACTGCCAAGTATTCAAGAATACGTTCTTTAACACGCTCTAAGCCGTAGTGGTCTTCGTTTAAGATCTCTTCCGCTTTCGCTAGATTCTTTTTCACTTTTGAACGCTTAGCCCAAGGAACGCCCACCATCCAATCAATGTAGCTACGTACTACTGTTGCTTCAGCAGACATTGGCGACATCATTTTCAGTTTTTGCAGTTCTTGCTCGGTTTTTTCACGAGCTTCTTGAGGCATCTTAGAGTCTTCGATCTTCTTCTTCAGAGTCTCGAATTCATCAGGAGCGTCGTCCATCTCGCCAAGTTCTTTCTGAATCGCTTTCATTTGCTCATTCAGGTAGTACTCACGCTGAGATTTTTCCATTTGCTTCTTAACGCGGCCACGAATGCGTTTTTCAACTTGCAAGATGTCAATTTCTGACTCCATTTGGCCCATCAAGAATTCCAGACGTTCAGTCACATCTAAGATTTCTAGAACGTGCTGCTTGTCTACCAGTTTAAGTGGCATGTGTGCAGCAATCGTATCAGCAAGGCGAGCTGCCTCATCAATACCGTTCAGAGATGTTAGAACTTCTGGTGGAATCTTTTTGTTCAGCTTAATAAAGCCTTCGAATTGATTGATCGCGCTGCGAACAACCACTTCTTGTTCTTTTTCGTCAAGTTCTGAGGTTACAACGTATTCTGCGTCCGCTAAGAAAAACTCACTTTCTTTGAATTGGTGAATTTTTGCACGCTGCTGACCTTCGACAAGCACTTTAACAGTACCATCAGGGAGCTTTAGTAACTGAAGAATGGTAGCGACAGTACCTACTTTAAATAGGTCGTCAATTGAAGGCTCATCAGTGTCCGCTTCTTTCTGCGCTACAAGTAGTACTTGTTTGTTAGCTTCCATTGCCGATTCAAGGCAAGTAATCGATTTTTCACGACCAACAAACAATGGAATAACCATGTGTGGGTAAACCACTACATCACGTAGAGGTAGCACGGGGATTTCGATACGCTCGGAACGTTCCAAGTTCATATATTTCTCTCTTCCGCTTTAACTTATAAAGCAGTATATGGGGCTTAAACGACTGGATTCAATGGAAGAATAAAAAAAAGGAGGTAATTGCTTACCTCCTTTTTCAATTTGAGTGACTTGTCTAAAAAAGACCTACTCTGCAACAGCTGCTTGGTTATCTGAGTTGCTGTAAATTAATAGTGGTTCTGACTCACCATTAATTACCGACTCATCAATCACAACCTTGCTTACATCAGTTGAAGATGGCAGTTCGTACATAGTTTCTAGTAGAACACCCTCCAAGATAGAACGTAGACCACGAGCACCTGTTTTACGGTTCATTGCTTTCTTAGCAATGGCACGTAAAGCATCTTCACGGAATTCTAACTCTGTATCCTCAAGCTCAAATAATGCTGCGTACTGTTTTGTAAGTGCATTCTTTGGCTCACATAGGATTTGGATTAGCGCTTCTTCATCAAGCTCTGTCAGTGTTGTTGTCACAGGTAGACGACCAATGAATTCTGGAATCAGACCATATTTCACTAGATCTTCAGGTTCTACTTGAGTGAACAATTCACCGATAGTTTTGGTTTCATCTTTTGAACGCACTTCTGCGCCAAAGCCGATACCTGAACCTGTTTCTACACGCTGTTCAATCACTTTATCTAGGCCTGCAAACGCACCACCACAGATAAATAAGATCTTAGACGTGTCCACTTGCAAGAACTCTTGCTGTGGATGCTTACGACCACCTTGAGGTGGAACTGAAGCTACTGTACCTTCAACAAGTTTTAGTAGAGCTTGCTGTACACCTTCACCAGACACGTCACGCGTGATTGATGGGTTTTCAGCTTTACGAGAAATCTTGTCGATTTCATCGATGTAAACAATGCCGCGTTCCGCTTTCGCTACGTCGTAATCACATTTCTGAAGCAACTTCTGGATGATGTTTTCAACATCTTCGCCCACGTAACCCGCTTCGGTTAGTGTTGTTGCGTCTGCCATTGTGAAAGGAACGTCTAGGAAACGAGCCAATGTTTCAGCCAGTAGTGTTTTACCACTACCAGTAGGACCGATAAGAAGAATGTTACTCTTACCTAGCTCTACGCCTTCAGCTGTCGTATCACCATTACGTAAACGCTTGTAGTGGTTATAAACTGCAACTGCTAGCACTTTCTTCGCGTATTCTTGACCGATTACATAGTCGTCAAGATGCTCACGAATCTCACGCGGCGTTGGCAGCGATTCCGATTCTTTCTTAGGAAGAACATCTTTAATTTCTTCACGAATAATGTCGTTACAAAGATCGACACATTCATCACAAATGTAAACAGAAGGACCTGCGATTAACTTGCGAACTTCGTGTTGGCTTTTGCCACAGAAAGAGCAGTAAAGCAGTTTACCGCTACCACCCTCTTTGCTTTTATCTGTCATTCGCTAACCTCTTAGCCTTAACTCTCTATGCTTGAGTGTATATCAATTTGAATCACTTTGCGTTAAACAATTGCCCTGCAATTATTGACCGCGGTGATTAAGAACTGAATCCACCAAGCCGTATTCTACTGCTTGATCAGCAGACATGAAGTTATCACGATCTGTATCGCGCTCAACAACTTCTAGAGGCTGACCAGTGTGCTCTGCCAATAGTTTGTTTAGCTTTTGTTTGATCGTTAGGATCTCTTGCGCGTGAATTTGAATATCAGACGCTTGGCCTTGGAAGCCGCCAAGTGGCTGGTGAATCATTACACGTGAGTTTGGAAGCACGTGACGCTTACCAGGAGTACCACCCGCTAGTAAGAATGCACCCATAGAGCAAGCTTGACCCATACATACTGTGCTCACGTTTGGCTTGATGAACTGCATTGTGTCGTAGATAGACATGCCTGCTGTTACGCTACCGCCAGGTGAGTTGATGTAAAGATAGATATCTTTGTCTGGGTTTTCTGATTCCAAGAAAAGCAGTTGAGCCACGACAAGATTTGCCATGTGGTCTTCCACTTGACCTGTTAAGAAAATGATACGTTCTTTTAATAGACGAGAATAAATATCGTAAGAACGTTCACCACGGGAAGTCTGTTCAACCACCATAGGAACTAGTGCGTCCATAATCGATGGCATTGTATTTTTTTCTTGGTAGCTCATATTCTTATGTCCCTAAAATAAATGGCCCGAATGATTAAATCATACGGACCATTGTTAGCAGAATTGTTGACCGTACGTCAACCTTCTACGTCAGATATTACTATATTAAGCAGGTTGCTGATTCATTAGCTCGTTGAAGCTAACTTCTTTATCAGAAACTTGAGCTTTAGCGATGATTGCATCAATAGCTTGCTCTTCTAGAGCAACATTGCGCATGTTGTTCATCATTTGCTCGTTTTGCTCGTAGTAAGCAATAACTTCTGTTGGATCTTCGTATGCTGTAGCCATCTCTTCGATGATAGCTTTAACTTTCTCGTCGTCAGCTTTTAGCTCTTCAGTCTTGATTACTTCACCAAGAAGAAGACCTACAACTACGCGACGTTTAGCTTGCTCTTCGAACAGCTCACGTGGAAGTTGGTCAGCAGCTTCAGTGTTGCCACCGAAACGTTGAGCAGCTTGTTGACGTAGAACACCGATCTCTTGATCGATTAGAGCAGAAGGTACGTCGATGTTGTTTTCGTTAACTAGACCGTCGATAGCTTGCTCTTTGATGCGGTTCTTAACAGCTTGCTTAAGCTCACGCTCCATGTTCTTACGAACTTCAGCTTTAAGACCTTCAACGCCGTCAGTTGCGCCGAACTTAGCAACGAATTCTTCGTTTAGTTCTGGAAGTTCACGAGCTTCAACTTTGTTCAGCTTGATAGAGAACTTAGCTGCTTTACCTTTTAGGTTTTCAGCGTGGTAATCTTCTGGGAAGTTTACGTCGATTTCGAATTCCATACCTGCTGTTTTACCAACGATACCGTCTTCGAAGCCAGGGATCATGCGACCAGCGCCCATCTCTAGTGGGAAGTTCTCAGCTTTGCCGCCTTCAAACTCTTCACCGTCGATAGAACCAACGAAGTCGATAGTTGCACGAGAACCAGCGTCAGCAGCAGCTTCAACTTCAGTCCAAGTTGCTTGTTGCTTACGTAGAGTTTCGATCATCTCTTCAACGTCAGCTTCTTTAACTTCTACTGCTGGTTTCTCAACAGTGATGTTTTCTAGACCTTTCAGCTCAACTTCTGGGTAAACTTCAAAAGTTGCGTTGAATACTAGGTCAGCGCCTTCGTTGTTTTCAACTGGTGCGAAAGTAGGTGCGCCAGCTGGGTTGATTTTCTCTTTAACGATCGCTTCGATGAAGTGACGTTGCATTACTTCGCCCATCACGTCTTGACGTACTGCTTTGCCGTACATTTTAGCAACCATCTTCATTGGCACTTTGCCTTTACGGAAACCATCGAAACGACGGTTTTTCGCGATGTTGCGTAGTTCAGCTGTAACTGCATCTTCGATGTTAGCAGCAGGAACAGTAATATTAAGACGGCGCTCTAGGCCTTCTAGCGTTTCAACAGTAACTTGCATTATATAAACCTCAAAACTGGCTCAGTAATCTGAGCATATGAGCCGTAACTTAGCTTTAATTCAAAAGCAGACGTTGTTGGCTGCATCCTTGTGTAGTGCTCTATCCGAACACCTAATTTAAAATCGAGCATTGATGTCTGAATTGATTATTCAACCAAACACCAGACTAATCAGCGATATCTTCGTTCTTCACACGTCGATTAAAACGCAATAAAGCTTGTTTTCAGAAACAAGAAAGGTATCTCCGATTAGCCTCAGGACAGAAATTTTAGACGCGACATTCTAGCGATCTGTTTAATCTCTGTCGAGCCGTTCACCTCTGCATGATGATGAATGCTCTAAATTCGTCCAACTAAGTGATACAAAAACGATCAAATCATCACTTAGCACAACAGAAATGGGGACAATAGCGACTTTTTCAAGGGAATCGAGGGCTTTTTTTGCTAAAAACCTTAAAAAGAGATCTTGCTCTTGTTTTACCCCTCAGAGTCGATAACTTTTTCAACAATCCCCGTTACAAACCCTTAACCTACATCCATCTGTTCACTCTCTGCTTTCAGCAAAAACTACCGCTATTTGCTACCATAAACGAGAGAAGACAGGCTTGATTGTTTACCAAAGAAATCAGCGGAGAGCCTTCATGTTTCAAGCTTTTAAAATCCCAATACTGTTAATGATCACATACAGTTTACTGATGGTGTTTGGCGGTCATTGGGTGTGGAGCACGAGCCATGAAAGTTTGTTAAATGATCATCAATCTAAGCTGGACCGCTTTTCGGTTCACATTTCCAGTCAATTAGACAAGTTCGCGCACATTCCCGAGCTGCTTTCGAAAGACAAAGAGCTGGTCGACGCCCTGCACTCTCCAAGTAACTCTGCGCAAATCGAACTCACTAATCGCTATCTAGAGCACGTAAACTCGGTGATTCAGGCATCAGACACCTACCTACTAGACAGCATCGGCACCACCATTGCAGCCAGTAACTGGAATCAACCACGTTCTTTTATTCGTCGTAACTTTGCTTTCCGCCCCTACTTTCAAGAAGCGATTGTTGGCAATGAAAATCAATATTTTGCGCTAGGTTCAACCTCAGGAAAGCGAGGCTATTATTATTCTTACCCCGTCTCCTATGCCGCCGAGATTATTGGCGTCATTGTCGTAAAGATGGATTTATCGCTGATTGAAGCAAGTTGGAAAGGCAAACAGAGTTTTTTTGTTGCTGACGATAAAGATCAAATTGTATTTATGTCGAGTAACCCTGAGTGGCTGTTCAAAAGCCTTCAGCCGCTAAGCGAAGTACAACACACTCGAATTCAAGAAAGCAGGCAGTATCTCGATACAAAAATAGAAAGCCTGCACTTCTCCGGCGATTTAGACAGTGCCACCAGTCGTATTGAGTCGCCACACAAACTCGTCCAAGAGCAGTTCTTTAGTTCTTCGCGTTTCCTAGCCGAACCAAAACTCACAATCCGAGTATTTTCTCCAACCCACTTAGTTTGGTGGGACTTGGTTGCTTACCTTGTGGTTCTGAGCCTTATCTTTGCGATTATTTATCTAACAATGCAGCTCAACCACCATAGACAACAAAGGCGCGCTCAGATAGACAGGCTGCAATCCGAAGCTAAGCAAAAACTCGAATTTCAAGTGCTTGAACGTACATCGGAGTTGCATGTTGAGATCAAACACCGTATCGAAACCGAGCATGTTCTGAGGCAAACCCAAGACGAGCTCATCCAAGCCGCCAAACTGGCAGTGCTAGGGCAGATGTCAGCGAGCATCAGTCACGAACTGAATAACCCGCTTGCCGCGATTCGCAGTTATGCCGACAACGGCCGATTGTTTCTTGCCAAAGAAAAAACCGATCGTGTCGATAACAATCTATCGCGAATCTCGGCACTCACTGATCGTATGGCGAAAATCAGCCACCAGCTTCGCTCGTTCGCCAAAAAATCTACTTCGGAAGAGCTACACACCTTACAAATACTCCCAGTTTTACATTCATCGAAAGAGCTGATGAAGCCACAACTCAAGAGCGAGCGAGTTAAGGTCAACGAACTCCCTGAGACCTTTGATGCTTGCGTGCTCGCCAACGCCATTCAACTGGAACAGGTGATCATTAACCTGCTGACCAACGCGATTCAGGCGGTGGAACAACAAGATGACAAACAATTAGCTATTCTGTTAGAGATTAGAGAGTCCGACCATCAACAAGCCAATACCTTGCTAATTCATGTCGATGATAACGGCCCCGGCTTCACCTCCCCTTCTAGCGGAAACTTTTTTGAACCCTTCCATACCACCAAGAAAAACGGACTTGGACTTGGGCTATCGATTTCTCAACAAATAATCAACGGAATAAATGGCAAGCTCGTTACCGGTAGTAGCCCTCAAGGCGGTGCTCGAATCAGCATAGAGTTGCCCCTTGTTGGACATGAACAGCAAACAAAAACTCAGCAATAACCAGAATACAAAGAAGTAAAGGAATCACTATGTGTCACGTCTATTTCATTGATGATGAATCCGATCTAAGAATGGCGATTGAACAGAGCTTCGAGCTCGCCGACATTGATGCCGAATTCTTTCCCGATGCGGAGTCTGCTCTGCTCGCGATTCAAGAAAACGGCTTACCTCACGTGATCATCACTGATATCTGTCTACCAGGTCTATCCGGGCATGATCTGCTCAACACCGTGATGCACAAAGACAAAGAGATCCCCGTGATCATGATTACTGGTCACGGCGATATTTCAATGGCCGTTCAAGCCATCCAATACGGCGCCTATGACTTCATTGAAAAACCTTTCGCTAATGAACGCCTGATCGAAACCACTAAGCGAGCGATAGAAAAACGTCAGCTCACACTAGAGAACCTTGAGTTAAAACGTTCACTCAAAGCCAGCCAAGCGCTCGGCCCTAGAATCATTGGTGATACGCAATCCATGACTGAGCTGCGCTCCATCATCACCCATATTGCCGACACCAATGCCGATATATTATTGTTTGGCGAGACAGGTACAGGTAAAGAGTTAGTAGCACGTTCTCTGCATGAACAAAGCAGCCGTCGAGAGCAAAACTTTGTCGCGGTCAACTGTGGTGCTGTTCCTGAAAACCTGATTGAGAGTGAACTGTATGGCCATGAAAAAGGGGCATTCACGGGCGCAGAAAGCAAGCGAGTGGGTAAATTCGAGTTTGCTCAAGGCGGAACTCTATTCTTAGATGAAGTTGAATCCATGCCGATGCAGGCACAAATTCGCCTATTACGCGTCTTACAAGAACGCGTTATTGAGCGAGTTGGTTCAAACGGTTTAGTGCCACTAGATATTCGAGTGATAGCAGCAACCAAAGTCGACCTAAAGAAAGCCGCTGAAGAAGGCTCTTTCCGCCAAGATCTCTATTATCGACTCAATGTTGTGACCTTAGATTTACCGCCGTTAAGAAGCCGACAAGAAGATATCCCAGCACTCTTCCACCACTTCTTACTGGTCGCTGCGGCGCGTTATGGCAAGACTGCCCCTGCCCTTCCACAAAAGGAGCTGCACGCACTTTTGGCTCATGATTGGCCGGGAAATGTTCGAGAATTACGTAATACTGCAGAGCGTTTTGTACTTTTAGGTAAGCTTTCTCACTTATCAGACAGCGCCACTGAAACTACTCAAGAACTGTCTTTGGCAGAATTGGTATCTGACTTTGAAAAAAACACGTTGAAGCAGGCACTTATTGAATGCAATGGCAGTATAAAAGAGACCATGGAGAGGCTGCAATTACCGAGGAAAACCCTCTACGATAAGATGCAAAAGCACCAGCTAACGAAAGAATCTTATAAGGTAGAACCAAACTAAATTAGATTTGGGAGCAAGATCACCTATACTTATTTCGACAACAGGATGTTATGCAATAAATATAATAAGGAAGTGGTTATGGGTGAGAAAACAAAAGTGCCATCGATTACCGATACTTTCGAGATAGATGGTATTTTTTATGCTGACAATCATGTCGATCTACACACGCCAGAATTAGAGGCAAAACGCGCTTTGTATGAGCAGATAAAGCCTCATTCAAATCGTGGCAGAAATATAGATGAGGAGGTCTAGCGACCTCCTCATTTTTTATGGATTAAATTCCATGTCAGTGAATGACTCAAATAGCTACTTGGTTATGATCTCTGGTCCCATCAAGGTGGTTGGTAACCATGTTGATACCCAAGGTACGTAAGTGACGATAATCAGGAATAAGAACATCACCCCAACCCACGGCAATGCGGCTTTTACCACGTTCATCATCGACATCTTCGCGACACCTGCGGTCACAAACAAATTGAGCCCGACAGGCGGCGTTATCATCCCTATCTCCATGTTCACCACCATCATGATACCTAGGTGAATTGGGTCGATACCGAGCGCAATTGCAATTGGGAATACCAAAGGAGCAACGATGATCAGCAAGCCTGATGGCTCCATGAACTGCCCACCAATCAAGAGTAAAACGTTCACTACAATCAAGAAGGTGATCGGCCCTAAGCCCGCAGATAGCATAGACTCAGTGATCATTTGAGGAATGCGCTCTTCGGTCAGTACATGCTTAAGAATCAGAGCATTGGCAATGATAAACAGCAGCATGATCGTCAGCTTGCCTGCATCGTAAAGCGTGTCTTTGGTGTCTTTATGGAAAAACGTTTGAAACACCTTGACCAGCGCTGGTTTGGTGTTGTTCTTGTCCGCAAACGGTCCCATATCTTTATAGATAAAGTTGGCAATAAAGAAGGCATACACCGCAGCCACTGCCGCCGCTTCTGTCGGAGTAAAGATGCCACCGTAGATACCACCTAAAATGATGACAATCAGCAGCAAACCCCAGCTCGCATCTTTCGCAGCTGCGAACATCTCGCCCCAGCCCACAAATGGCTGTGCCGGAATCTTCTTAATACGAGCTGCAATGTAGATAGCAATCATCAACATCACACCCGCCAGCAAACCAGGAATAACGCCACCTAAGAACATACGACCTACCGATACATCGGTCGCAGCCGCGTAAACCACCATCACGATGGACGGCGGAATCAAGATACCCAAAGTACCCGCGTTACAGATAACCCCTGCCGCGAACTCTTTTGAGTAACCGTTTTTGATCATACCTGCGATAACGATACTACCGATCGCCACTACCGTTGCAGGAGATGAACCAGAAAGGGCTGCGAACATCATACATGCCACAACCGACGCCATCGCCAAGCCGCCGCGGAACCAACCTACCATCGCGATAGCAAAACGGATAATACGTTTCGCCACGCCACCAGTAGACATGAAGCTAGAGGCCAAAATAAAGAAAGGAATCGCTAAGAGTGTGTAGTGGCCTGCAAATGCATTAAACAGCGTTTGTGCGACTGAAGCTAATGACGCATCTGAGTGCATCAATAAGAATATTACGCTCGATAAACCGAGGGAAATTGCAATTGGTACACCGACCAACATGAAAGCAATTACCATTAAAAATAGAAATAACATTGCCATGATTAGTCTTCCTTACCGTTAGATTTTGTACTCGACTCATTCGCTTTGTTCTGCGGAGTCGAATTCAATACCGCTGTCGCATCTTCGTCAGAGCCCGCTAGCACGTCTGCTTTCAACGCATCCAGCTCTTCTTCGGCTTCGTGTCCTGCAATCATGCGGTCAAGCTTGCCTGTTACGACTTGGTAAGCAACTTGAGCAAAACGGAACGTCAGCATTGCCATGCCAATCGGCAGCGCCATATAAGGAATAAAACGTGGTAGTTTCTCGTATCGCTCGCCTTCATTCAGCCAGTCAGCAAGAAACTGAAGCATCTCTGGCATTGGAATATCGTCGGTCTCGTACCATGCGCGATCGGTCGCGAATGGGTACCAATAATTCCAAGAGCCGATAAGCAGTAAGATTGAAAATGCTAGGCAGCTTGTCACGGCGATTAGCGCATACACTTTGCGTAGCTTTTCTGGGGCAAGGTTGATGATCACATCAACACCAATGTGGAAGTGTTTTTTAACGCCATAAGATGCGCCCACTAACACCATCCAAGCAAACATGAACACCGTCAGTTCCAGTGCCCATAAGATGTTGTCATTGAATGCGTATCGAAATACCACATTGGCAAAAGTAAGTAGCGTCATTGCGCCAAGGAAAAATGCGATTAATGACTCTTCAATCACATCCGTAACTCTTCCGACTTTGGAAAAAAGAGAGGTTTCCAGTGCTGATTCGCTAGAATTTGGTTGTTCCATTTGAGGCTTTTCCATAATTGACTCCGCTTATAATTGTTTTAATAAGGAGTGACGAATACTCGCCACTCCCTTAGCGGTGTTATTGGTTTGAAGCTAACGCTGCATCGATAAGGTCTGAACCGATGTCTTTTTCAAACTTCTTCCATACTGGTTGAAGCGCAGTTACCCATGCTTCACGCTGTTCAGGCGTAAGCGTACGAACCTCACCACCCGCTTCGATGATGTTGTTTTTGTTCGCTAGGTTAACTTTTGAAGATTCTGCGTTACGCGTCTCAGACACTTCTTGAACGATAGTGCCAAGCTGTGTGCGTACATCTTCAGGTAGGTCTTTCCAGAAGTCGTTTGACGTTACAACTAGGTAATCCAAGATACCGTGATTAGTTTCGGTCACGCCGTCTTGTACTTCAAAGAACTTCTTACCGTAGATGTTTGACCATGTGTTCTCTTGACCATCGATAACTTTAGTTTGCAAGCCACCGTACACTTCTTTGAAAGACATCTTCTGTGGGTTAGCGCCTAGTTGTTCAAACTGAGCCACCAATACATCCGATGCTTGAACACGGAATTTCAAACCTTTTGCATCTTCAGGGCTGATAAGAGGTTTGTTCGCCGACATCTGTTTCATGCCATTGTGCCAAAACGCAAGACCTTGCAGGCCACGACGCTTCATCGCGTTCTTCAGCTTTTCACCAGATTCTGAGTTTTGGAAACGGTCAACGGCTTCTACGTCTTCAAATAGGAAAGGAAGGTCAAAAATGCGGTATTTCTTAGTGAACTTCTCAAATTTTGACAGCGATGGCGCCGCCATTTGAACATCACCATTTAACAGGGCTTCCAGTACCTTATTATCATCGTAAAGTGTTGAGTTAGGGAAAACTTGCATACAAGCTTTTCCATTCATTTCTGTGTTTACTCGCTCTTCCAGTAAAGAAGCGGCGATGCCTTTCGGGTGCTTATCGGTATTGGTTACATGACTGAATTTAATCACGATTTCACCTGGGTCACAGTTTGCAGCAGCATTAAAACTTGTGAGCGCCAGAGCAGATACAGACAGCAGGGTAAGAGGCTTAAACATTATTATTCTCCTTAGTAAACAAAGCAGCCCTTCAATGGGAACTGCGTGCTTTCACTAAGGCAATTAGCGCGCCACATTGACACAAATCATCAACAACCCTTTAACCATAAGGCTTCATGATATTTACCTGTAGTAGTCACCAACTCGCCGCAAAAATTAATGGGTGGAAAATGACACATAGAATATTTGTAAATGGGTGGAAGCTGACCAATGTATTAGTGATGAATGAGGTCTGACCAAAAGCCCCATTCACGATGATGCCTTGAAGTAATTTCTACCTATCCTGTAGAGTGCTGCACAACTTAGTCAGATTTACACTTAATAAGAGTTGATACCAATGAGTCAGATCTACCATCACCCAGTACAAATTTACTATGAAGATACCGATCACTCTGGTGTGGTTTATCACCCTAACTTTCTTAAATACTTCGAGCGCGCGCGCGAGCATGTCTTGGGTAGCGATAAGCTGGCGGAGTTGTGGAATGAACATGGACTGGGGTTTGCGGTGTATAAAGCCAATATGACCTTTCAAGACGGCGTTGAGTTCGCAGAGATCTGCGATATCCGAACCTCTTTTGAGCTCGATGGCAAATACAAAACCTTATGGCGACAAGAGGTATGGCGTAAAGATGCAACCAAACCTGCCGTGATTGGTGATATCGAGATGGTTTGCCTAGATAAAGACAAACAACTTCAGCCTGTACCCGCAGAAGTATTAAAAGCGATGCTTGGAGAGTCGAGCTAACTTTATTTTATCCACATAGACGTAAAGAGATGAGACGACGAAAAGGTTCTCATCTCTATCTGCATGGGGAGCAAATTCCCGCCAAGCGTCACCGCAAAGCGATACTGTTCATCCAGCCGCCCTAAGCAACACTGCCAATCTGTAGAACTATCGTCTTGTTGAGCAGAATCCAAATTCAACCCAATCCCGCTATGTAGCCTGATTTCGCGATACAAGCCTGATTGAAAGCCTGACGAACTGAGTTCCACTACTTGCTTGGTCAAAAATGTTCGCTTGGTCAAATTAGAGAAATCGAACGAGAAGCTTCGCAACGATGTGGCTAGCCCCTTGCCTGTCGCTTTGATATACGACTCCTTCAGCGCCCAAAGATCGAAAAAACGCTGTCTCTGCAGTCGACTTTTCTTTGGACGTTCTTATCTCAACTAGATAGACAATTAAGACTTCTGCATACGCTTTTTCAAGCGCGCTAAATCAATTGCACTTGAGCGTACAGTAAGCTTGATGCATTCGTAGTCGTATTCTTCCTTCACCACACTCATGTTTGAGCGAATCTCACCGATAATGCCTTGTCCAGAATAAGGAATCGTGATCTCTTCTTCGATCATGCCTTGTTCAGCCACACCCACAATGTACTTGTGTAGTTTGGTGATATCGAGCGGGTCACGAGTCGAGGTCAGCATTGCATCTGGGAATTCTTCAATCAGCTCTAACTGTTCTTCTTCGCTCAATCTATCGCACTTGTTCAGTACCAATAGTTTTTCGCTGCCTTCAACGCCCACTTGCGCTAATACTTCGTGTACCACATCAAGCTGTGCGCGGAATGAAACATCAGAAGCATCAACCACATAAAGCAGTAATGAAGCATCATGCGCTTCTGCTAGTGTTGAGTGGAATGAAGCAACCAGATCGTGTGGCAGTTTCTTGATGAAACCCACCGTATCTGACACTAAGATACGCGGCTGAGTGATCGGCTGAAGTGCACGAACCGTGGTATCTAAGGTCGCGAATAGCTTATCTTCACCGCTCACTTCGGTTGCGGTCATAGCGCGCATCATCGAAGATTTACCCGCGTTGGTGTAGCCAACCAGAGCAACAGTGAAAAGCTCCGAACGCTGAGTGCGTCGGTTCTTCATTTCGTCTTGTACGCTAACCAGCTCACGCTTAAGTGCAGCAATTTGGTCACGTACTTTACGGCGGTCTAGCTCTAGTGAAGTTTCACCTGCACCCTGACCCATTTGACGCTCTTTATCACCGTCGGCCGTCTCACGCAGTCGAGGCACTAGGTAGTTTAGTCGAGCGATTTCAACTTGCAGACGTGCGGTACGAGTACGAGCATGACGGCTGAAGATCTCAATGATGATACCAGTACGGTCAAACACCTCGACACCCAAGTGAGCTTCTACATTACGCAGTTGAGATGGGCTCAAATCACAGTCGAATACCACTACGTCAGCAGTACCAAACTCCACATCTTCAGATGGAAGATCATCAAAATCTAATTCATCGATACCAGCGCGAAAATCAAAAGATTCATCGATAAAATCTTCATCTTCTGCTTCTTCAATCGAACCTTGGTAACCGGTGAGGTGTGCAATTTCTGCAAGCTTACCTGCGCCCAACACGTTTTGTCGTTGTGTTGAACTGTGGTGCTGTGATTGTGTACCGACCACTTTAAACCCTAGGGTTGTTACTAAGCGAGCAAGTTCGGCAAGAGACTCTTTTGCTTCGTCACCTTTGAAGTCCGGTGTCGTAATAGAAATAAGTAAAGCGTTACTAGCTGAGGGTTTTGCTGTTAGTTTCATGTATTCTTCTGTTTATGCACTAATGTGCAACCTAGTATTTGGTCTAAAGTAGCGCGATCCTACGCTGTTCTCGGTCAGCTTTATAGAGCTAACGGAGGCTAATTAGCGATATTATTGCAGTTAATCCATTTATCTCGTTTATCCCTCTGTTTTCGTGAGGAAATAAAACAGGCTAAAACACAAAAAAGACAGCATCACGTTACTTATTATAAGTTAGTGATACTGCCTTTGTTTAAGCTTAGACTCTCATTGAGCTACTGTCTCAAAAACTAAAAATCAATTCTCGCTTCAGTCTGAGCATCAAAGAATACCGCCTTTGATAAGTCAAAATGCAGCGGCGCCATTTGCCCAACTGACACTTCAAATTCTGGCGACAAGCGACACGCTACTTCTTGGTCGTTCACTTTCACCATCGCAATCGTATCTGGCCCTGTAGGTTCCAAGACTTCCAGCTGTAAATCTAGCTTGGTCGTTGCCGACACATCTTCACTTTCCTGCTCAGTGATGTGTTCAGGGCGCAGGCCAATCACCACTTCTTTGCCATCTTGTTCACGCATGCTTTGTGGTAATCGAATGTGGTGCTCTTGCTCAGACGTACCCGTTACTTTGATGATCGGATTCTGATCATCATCCAAATCCACCATGGTCTTAATGAAGTTCATTGATGGTGAACCCATAAAGCCCGCGACAAACATATTGTTTGGCTTGGTGTAGATCTCTTGCGGCGTACCGAGTTGCTGCAGTTCACCATCTTTCATCACCGCAATACGATCCGCCAAGGTCATCGCCTCTATTTGGTCATGGGTGACGTAAACAATGGTGGTGTTAAGCTTTTGGTGAAGGCGTTTAATCTGATGACGCATTTCAACACGCAGCTTGGCATCCAAGTTAGAAAGCGGTTCATCGAACAGGTACAACTTAGGACGACGCGCTAGTGCACGTCCCATCGCGACACGCTGGCGCTGACCACCAGATAGCTGTGATGGTTTACGATCAAGCAGTTGCTCAATTTGCAGCATTTCAGCGACGCGATTCACTTCTGCGTCGATTTCGTCTTGTGGCATCTTGCGGATCTTCAAGCCGAAGGCGATATTGCCGCGTACCGTCATGTTTGGGTAAAGTGCGTACGACTGGAATACCATCGCGATGTCGCGGTCTTTAGGTTCAACCTGGGCCACGTCAACACCATCAATCACGATTTCACCCGAGCTAATATTTTCTAGCCCAGCAATGGTGTTCATTAGGGTGGATTTTCCACACCCCGAAGGGCCGACAAGTATCAAGAACTCCCCCGAATCGATACTGATGTCGATGCCCTTTAACGTTTCGTTGTCCGCGTTGCGATAGGTTTTACGGATCTGTTTTAAATCTAATGTTGCCATGGGTAATTATCCTTTTACTGATCCTGCCGTTAGGCCACGAACAAAATATTTTCCTGCGAAGACATACACCAACAGCGTTGGCAGCGCGGCGATGATCGCGGCAGCCATATCAACGTTGTATTCTTTAACGCCCGTGCTGGTGTTGACTAAGTTATTTAATGCTACGGTGATTGGCTGAGTCTCTGAGCCGGAATACACCACCCCGAACAAGAAATCGTTCCAGATTGCGGTGAACTGCCAGATCACCGTCACCATGATGATAGGCGTAGAGATCGGTAATAAGATCTTGAAGAAAATGGTAAAGAAGCCTGCACCATCCAGTTTTGCTGCTTTGATCAATTCATCCGGAATCGAGATGTAGAAGTTACGGAAAAACAGAGTTGTAAACGCCATGCCGTAGATAACGTGCACAATCACCAAGCCGATGGTTGTGTTCGCTAGCCCCATCTTGCCGAGCATGGTTGCCATTGGTAGTAGCACCACTTGGAATGGGATAAAGCACCCAAACAACAACAAACTAAAGAACAGGTTTGAGCCTCGGAACTGCCACTTAGTGACCACATAGCCGTTGAATGCTCCGAGCAATGTTGAGATTGCGACCGCAGGAATCACCATTTGGAATGAGTTCCAGAAGTAGCCTTTGATGCCTTCACATTTTACGCCCGTACAAGCGGTATCCCACGCTTTATACCAAGCATCAAACACCCACTCTTTCGGCAAACTCATCAAGTTACCCGCCTTAATGTCTGGCAAAGTTTTGAATGAGGTCAGTACCATTACGAACAGTGGCATTAAATAAACTAAGCAGAAGAAAAGCAGTGCTGAATAGATAAATATTCGAGCAAAGTTGATGTTGTTCATCATGACTTTTTCTCCCTAAGTTCAGAGTAAAGATAAGGCACGAGAATCGCTAAGATACCAGCAAGCATCATCATGGCACTGGCAGCACCAAGGCCGATTTGTCCACGCGTAAATGAGTGTGCGTACATGAATAGCGCAGGAAGATCCGATGAATAACCTGGGCCACCCGCTGTCATCGCGGTCACAAGGTCGAAACTCTTAATCGCAATGTGTGAGGTGATGATCACCGCGCTGAAAACCACAGGGCGCAAGCAAGGTAGAATGATTTTCAGATAAATAGTGGGTAAGCTTGCCCCATCAATTTGAGCGGCTTTGATGATTGAAGAATCAATGCCACGAAGGCCGGCTAAGAACATCGCCATCACGAAACCTGACGACTGCCAAAGTGCTGCGATAACCAAGGTATAGACCGACATTTCAGAGTCGACTAACCAATCGAATTTGAAGTCGGTAAAGCCCCAATCTTGCATCAGTTTTTCAATGCCAAGACCCGGATTGAGAATCCATTTCCAAGCGGTACCCGTCACGATGAATGACAAGGCCATTGGGTATAAATAAATGGTACGAATCGCGCCTTCTTGACGGATGTTCTGGTCAAGCAATACCGCCAAACCCACACCCAACAAGATAGCAATCGCCATGAACAGAAAACCAAACACACCGAGGTTGGTGATTGAGGTGATCCAACGATCGTTGTCCATCAGCTTTTCATATTGGGTTAAACCAACGAAGTTGAAGCTCGGTAGAAATCGAGAGTTAGTGAACGACAACGCTGCCGTCCAAAAAATGTAGCCGTAGATACACACCACGGTCACTAACGCGGTCGGCGCTAACACAATCTTAGGTAGCCAATGTTGCAACCTGTCAGCAAAACTCGGTTTCGGTGCAGGCTGGCTCCTTGTGGGTTTTGGAGTCGACTCAGTCAAAACATGCTCCATAACTTATCCTTGTTGCACAATCGAGCCAATGGCTTACCTTTCGGCACCACATCAGCATCACGCATATCAGAATTGGGAGTGAAGAGTAGATAGGCTCCCTACGAGCCTACCTACCCTGGGGGTTTGGTAAAGCAACACAACCCGTCACTCACGTGCGTTGTGTGTCGCTTATCAAGTTAGATTAGATAGCCGCTTTCACTGCTTTCGCTAACTTAGCTGCCGCTTCTTTTGGATCGGCATCTTTCTCATTGAAGAAGTTGGTTACCACGTCGTAAATCGCGCCTTGCGCGTAACTTGTCGTCGCTAGGCCGTGAGCCATACTCGGAACAAGGTCGCCAGATTCCGCACTCGCTTTGAAGGTTGCCATAGAGTCCAACGCACATTGGTCGAACTTAGACATGTCCATATCTAGACGTACAGGGATAGAACCCTTGTTAAGGTTGAAGACTTCTTGGAAATCTTTGGTAAGAATGGTTTTCGCTAGGTCTTGCTGCGCTTTTTGGTTCTCTTTGTCACTCAGCTCAAAGAACGCAAAGCTATCGATGTTGAAAGTGAATTGGCCATCAGTGCCCGGTGCTGGTGCACAGATGTAATCTTTACCCGGTACTTTGCCTGCCGCAGTAAATTCACCTTTCGCCCAGTCACCCATGATCTGCATTGCCGCTTCGCCATTGATAACCATCGAAGTTGCTACGTTCCAATCACGACCCGGAGAGTTGCTGTCGATGTAATCACGCATCTTTTTGAACTTGGTGAATACTTCCACCATTTTGTCACCAGACAACACGTCCATATCCAGGTCAACGAACGCTTTGTTGTAGTCTTCACTGCCTAGCACATCAAGTGCCACCGCTTCGAATACCGTCGCGTCTTGCCAAGGTTGACCACCGTGAGCCAGTGGAATGAAGCCAGCCGCTTTAATCTTGTCTGCGGCAACAAAGAACTCATCTAACGTAGTTGGAACCGTCACGCCTGATTTTTCTAAAACAACAGGGTTCGCCCAAAGCCAGTTAACACGGTGAACGTTGACAGGAACTGCGACATATTCGCCATCCCACTTCATCACTTTAGTGACCACTTCTGGCAGTAGCTCATCCCATTTTTCTTGTTTCGCAGTTGCATCGAGAGACGTTAGAAAACCTAAACCACCCCACTCTTGAATATCATGACCTTTAATCTGCGCCGCAGATGGAGGATTGCCCGACACTGCTCGAGTTTTCAAAACAGTCATCGCACTTTCACCGCCGCCACCAGCAACAGCGAAATCTTTCCAAGTATGGCCTTGTTCTTCAATCATCTCTTTCAGTACAGCTGCGGATTTCGCTTCGCCACCGGCAGTCCACCAGTGAAGCACTTCCACTTCACCAGCTTGAGAAAATGTTGAGGCAGCAAGAAGAGATAGAGTAAGTAGGGTTTTATTGATTTTCATTATTATCTTCCATGTTTTAGCGGACTCGACGTCCGGTTCAATACAGAGTCTACTTATTCTGATTTGTAAGATTGAAACAAAAGGTAAGCTCAATGTAACACAATTGTTACATTAAACTTCTAGGCCGCGTGGAATATAGACTTTAGCTTCTAAGCCGCCTTGAGGGGAGTTACGAATAATGAGATCTCCGCCGTGTCCGTGTAGGATGTTTCGACAGATTCCAAGCCCTAAACCGTGTCCTTGGTCGTCAGTGGCGAGCCTGAAGTAAGGTTCAAACACCAACTCTAGCTTGTCTTCAGGAATACCTTTTCCGTGATCTTGAATAGTCACGATAACCCACACCGAATCACTGTTAATATCGACTTCAGCTGATGTCCCATATTTCACAGCGTTGTCGATAAGATTGGTCAGCACACGTTTAATGGCTAATGGTTTGGCGACTAACGGGTCAACCACAATGGGCTCAAACTCAACCAAGGTTTGATGTTGGTTGTGCAGTTCAACCACGGAGAGCATCATCTCATTGAGGTCGATAATGGCGTTGTTTTCGTGAAGGTCGGTATCTCTTACCGCTTGTAAAGCGCCCTTAACCATCATCTCAAGCTCATCCAAATCCTTATTGAACTTGTCTTTCTTTACTTCGCTTTCCAATAGCTCGGCTCGTAGTCTAAGCCGTGTTATTGGTGTCTTTAAATCATGTGAGATTGCAGAGAAAAGGTGCTCACGGTCGGCAACATAGCGACGAATCCGTTGCTGCATTCGATTAAACGCTCGGGTCGCCGTCACCAGCTCAGTAGCCCCCTCTTCGTTAAGTGGCGGCTGCTGAATATCCATACTCATCTCATTGGCCGCTCTTGCTAATTTTTTAAGAGGGCGTACTTGCCGACGAATCATCAAGTAAGTCAAAACCAAAAGAATGAGGGTCGAGGAAACTAAGAAGATCACCTGTTCTCTGCCGAGAATCGTATCGTCGAGTTTGACGTAAGGCGCAGGCAACAACGCGGCGATATACACCCATTCATGACTGGCTAATTCTATCTGAACAACCAGAATAGGAGGGTTAAGAGGTTCTAAGGTTAAAGTATGATGTGCCCACGATCGTGGGAGATCGCTCAAGTAGATGTCATTTTTAAGCAAACGAAGATGTTCAGGGCGAGAGAAATCAACCCGCACTGATTCGACTTTATTGAGCTTGCTACTCAAAACACTTTCTATCGCTTCAATCGAGGCGGTTTTTAAACGGGTATCAGGGATCGGTTCGACAATCAACGCCTCTTTATTGAAAGAAACGAAGAAGCGCGTACCGCCCATATTGCGGATTTGATCCAACACGATATGGCGATATTTAACGGGCAGAGACTGGAAGAAAGTCACCGTCGAGGCAAACATATTGGCCATGCTTGAAGAGGCAGAACGAATCCCCTCCAGTTCTTTGTGTTTGGATTCGCTATACCAAATAGACGTTGCGATACCTTGAGCTATCACCACAGCTAACAAGGTCAGTAACAATGTTCTGGCAACCAAAGAGTTTGGCTTTAACCGACTCAACCCGTTCATAGGAAATACTTCATTGCCGAGGTGCTCATTAACATCACTTGATTATCAGTGTTCATACTGAACAGGCACAGCGAGGATATAGCCATTACCGCGCATGGTTTTGATGTAGTGAGGATACTTGCCACTGTCGCCCAATCGGCTTCTCAGACGACTAAGCTGCACATCAATGCCTCGCTCAAAAGGCAACGCTTCACGGCCTCTGGTCGCGAATGAGATAGTGTCACGGTCGAGAACTTCGTTAGGGCGAGTTAAGAACAACATCAACAGAGAAAAATCACTGCCCGACAAATCCATCTCTTCCGAGTTTTCATTGTGGGAAATTCGATGCGCTAACGTATCAAGCGTCCAATCACCAAAAACAATCTGTTTTGGCAGTGCATCACTTGGCTTGTCATCCACCACTTGAACGCGGCGTAATAACGCTTTGATACGCGCCATTAACTGACGAGGGCTAAACGGCTTGGCAATGTAATCATCAGCACCAATTTCTAAGCCGATAATCTGGTCGGTTTCATCCGATACCGCAGTCAGCATGATGATAGGCACATTCGATTGCTTACGGACGCGTTGACACAAGGTAAAACCATCGTCACCGGGTAGCATCACATCAAGCAGAATCAGATCTGGATAACCTTGGTTTTGCAGATGAGCTTCTAGTTCAACACCATCTCCCACAGAAGAAACATCGAAACCAGATTTTGTGAGGTACTCTTCCAGCAGCTCGCGGATTTCTTGATCATCATCCACCACGAGAATTCGAGTATTTGTTGGCATCGCCCAAACCTATTAAATTTACAACTTATTCACATAGTGTATAGGCTGGCCGATTGTTTGATTATTGACATGTTTGTAAAGTTAGAAGAACAAACAGATAAAGATCACAACTTAGTGACCTCTATCTGAATCTTTAGGGCTTAATCCGCTATTGGTTGGTTATGAAGAGCAGCTGATCTCCATGGCTTTACCCCACTCAGGAGGTAGAGCCGCAAGGTATTCATAATCCGGGTGTTCCGCATAAGGGTCTGCCAGTACCACCATCAAAGCGTCAATATCGCTGCTATCACCGCGCTCTGCTTTGTCTATCGCTAGCTGAGCTAGGTAGTTTCTGAGGATGTATTTCGGGTTTACCTGTCTCATATTTTCGCAGCGCTCGACCACTGAGCTATCTTCCAATTCGCAGCGTTGTAAGTAGTTATCTACCCACAGTTTTGCTGCCTCTCGATCAATTATCAGATCAATCACTTCTTGTGGCGACAAGGTGTCTAGGTTCGATAGCGTTCTAAAGAACCTTGGGTAGTCGACTTTGTTTTGCGACATCAGCTCGAACATAGATTCAAACAAACGACTGTCGCCTTCTTGTTTCGAAAGTAGCCCCAACTTACGACGCATCATCTGACTAAAGTAACCGTTCATTTGCGGTTCGTACTGCTCTAAAGCCGCCTCTAAGTCGGCCTTATCCACCAGCGGAGAAAGTGAGTGAGCCAGTGCCGACAGGTTCCAAAGCCCTATTCTTGGCTGCTGGTTAAAAGCATAACGACCTTGGTAATCCGAGTGATTACAGATCAATCTTGGGTCATATTCATCAAGAAACGCGAACGGACCATAATCGAAAGTTTGCCCGATGATCGACATGTTATCGGTGTTCATCACGCCATGAGCAAAACCATTCGCTTGCCACAACGCAATCATCTCCGCGGTACGGTCAACAATCTGATTAAACATAGCAGCGTAGGGTTTCTCTTCATCGAGACACTCAGGGAAGTGCCATTCAATGACTTTATCGGCCAGCAACTTATGCTCAGCCAACTGATTGGTATAAAACAGATGTTCAAAGTGACCGAAACGGATGTGTGATTCGGCAGCACGCACCAACAATGCGCCCCACTCTTGCTTCTCTCGATATACCGGTGTGTCGCTGGTCATCATAGCCAACGCGCGAGTGGTTGGGATATTGAGCCCTGCCATCGCTTCGCTACATAAGTACTCACGAACGGTTGATCGAATAACAGCGCGTCCATCGCCCATACGTGAATAGGGCGTTTTACCGGCACCTTTAAGGTGTAAATCGAACGTTTCGCCACTTTTCGCGACAATTTGAGCTAATAACAGCCCTCTTCCATCACCTAAATCCGGGTTATAAGAACCAAACTGGTGGCCTGCGTATTTCATTGCTACAGGCGAAAACTGCTCAGGTTCAACATTGCCAGATAACGTTTCAAGCAATTCCTCGGAAGCATCATCAAATGACAAAAAACCGAGTTCATCCGCAAGCTTATGATTCCATGCGAGCCATTGGACATTGCTGAGCGGTGTAGGTTGAATTGGGGTATAGAACAGTCGAGGTAATGCAGTAAATCGATTGTTAAATGAAATAGAATCCCAGACAGACATGAGAGATACACTGTAGATAAAAGATAACTTAAGATTATCACAGTTTCGTAACAACTTCAGAAGTGCGATGGCGCTTGTTTATAGAGGTAAGGTGATAAACCATTCCACAAGAAGAAAGTGGTGACTAGGAGTAAATTACTGGGGGATGCTTGCTAGAAGAAGATGACTAAGAAAAAGTTAAGTGGCTAGCCTGATGAGAAAAGCCACATTTATAAGAGAAAGAGTTCTGACTTTGAAGACTTTTTAACAAGTGATTTCATAATAAAAACTAAAACTATAGAGCCATGAAGCTGACTACATTAGAGCAAGAATACCCACTAGAGAAAGGGTAGAGAAAATCCAAGTACGACTGATTACGCCAAAGTTACTGTGTTGAATCATTTCTTGATGCTGCATATGTCTCTCCTTGAGAACGTGATGGTGTAACTACAATATATCGGCTTTTCGCCAAAAGCAGCAAGCACATTAATATTAACCTTTTATGACAGCATCAAGAATATTCTGTAACCATTCACCTCTCTGATAAAACAGAAAGTTATGCTCGACTGGTCGTCGAAAGCAGTGCGCCAGCCCCAATAAAGACACCTCCAGTGACACGATTAAAGACCTTGGCTCGACCTTTCGCAAACAACCAATTTGACGACTTCGCCCCCAAGTAGGCATACACCAATAACCAAGACAATTCCATGACAACGAAGGTCAAAGCGAACACCACAAATTGAGGAAATAGCGCTATCGATGGGTCAATAAACTGAGGGAAAAGTGCGGTAAAAAACAGGATAGCTTTTGGATTACTCGCGCCAACAATAAAGCCACTCACATAATGCTGCGCAGCGCTTTCTTTAACATGTTGAGAGCCTGCTTGTTGATTCGATAGCTTGTCATAATCTTGCTGACTTGACCGTAGCGACTTCCAACCGAGATAAATAAGGTAAGCTGCACCCGTCCACTTAATGATATTAAACACCACTTCTGATGAAGCAATAATCACCCCTAAACCGGTAAACGATAACGTTAAGATTCCGGTAATGGCAGTCACGCTACCCAAGGCGGTAAATATCGATAACTTAAAGCCTGATTGCACACCCTTAGTCATGCACAACAAAGAGCTTGGCCCTGGCGAGGCTGTTAAAATTAACACCGCCAACAAATAATAAATCCATGTATCAAAGCTCATCGCGAATTCTCCTTAACTCACTAAAACGACTAAATATTAGGCACCAATATGTAATAGCTATTCATATTAAGCAACTAAATATTAAGTACGTTCGCTCTGTGTTGATTACTTATCCCTTAAATTCCAGCAATAAAAAACGCCATACATTGCTGCATGGCGTTTAAATTCAAACGTTTCAAATAGAACGTCTTATAAGGTTCTAACCTTAAGTTTCCAGCTTAATCCCTAAGCTAACAACTAACAGTAACCTAGTCTTTGTAGATAGAGAACTCGTCTGCGCAAGCCACTAACTGTTCGCGAGTGATCATGAATACACCGTGACCACCGTTTGAGAATTCAATCCAAGTGAATGGAAGCTCTGGGTACTGATCCATCATGTGAACCATTGAGTTGCCCACTTCACAGATCAGAATACCATCATCAGTTAGGTAGTCTGGTGCGTTTGCCAAAATACGGCGAACCAGTTTCAGTCCGTCTGTACCTGCAGCTAGGCCAAGTTCTGGTTCGTGTGTGAACTCATCTGGCAGGCTGTTCATATCTTCTTCGTCCACGTAAGGTGGGTTCGATACGATCAGGTTGTATTTTTCTTTTGGCAAATCACGGAAAAGATCTGAACGGATTGGGAACACTTGCTGCTCCATGCCGTGATCTTGAACGTTCTGCTCTGCAACTTGCAATGCGTCAGTAGAGATATCAATCGCATCTACTTCAGCGTCTGGGAATGCGTGAGCACAAGCAATAGCGATACAACCACTACCCGTACACATATCCATGATGCGAGTTGGCTCTTCAGTTAACCAAGGTTGGAATTGAGCTTCGATCAGCTCACCAATTGGAGAACGAGGCACAAGAACGCGCTCATCAACGAAGAACTCAAGACCACAGAACCAAGCTTTGTTGGTTAGGTAAGCCGTTGGTGTACGATCATTAATACGCTTGATTACGCGCTCAACAATACGTAGACGTTCGCTGCTCGTTAGACGAGAGCTCATCACATGCGAAGGAACATCAATCGGCAGATAAAGAGTAGGTAAGATAAGTTGTACTGCCTCATCCCACGCGTTATCAGTGCCGTGACCATAAAATAGGCCCGCTGCGTTAAAGCGGCTAACAGTCCAACGAATCACATCTTGAAGCGTGTGTAGTTCTGATACCGCTTCTTCTACAAAAATCTTATCCAAAATTGTCTCCGAAAAGCGCTACAATACTGCTAATTACGTTTCTAATTAGAATTCATAACCTGATGAGCAAAAAAGACACCGACTTCGATGACGATTTCGCCCTGTTCAACGATGCAGTAAAGGGCGTTAAAAAGTTGCAACAGGATACCATAGTCCAGCAGCCAAAAAGAAATGCCAAGCAAAAAGAAATTACTCGAACGGCAAGACAAGCCAGTGATAGCGAGTTTTATTTCTCGGATGAGTTCATTCCGCATCTTAGCGAAGAGGGTCCGACACGCTATGCGCGTGATGATGTCTCGAAATATGAGGTAAAGCGCCTACGTCGCGGTGTCTACGTTCCTGATGTGTATCTCGATATGCATGGTATGACTCAACAAGAAGCCAAACGTGAGCTTGGCGCGATGATTGCGCACTGCGTGAAAGAGAGCGTGGCGTGTGCCTGTGTTCAACACGGTATCGGTAAACACATCCTTAAACAGAAAGTGCCGTTGTGGTTAGCACAACACCCTGATGTGATGGCTTTTCACCAAGCGCCATTAGAATTTGGCGGTAACGGTGCGTTGTTGGTACTGCTTTCGATTCCTGAGAAGTAATTCTGGTTAACAAACTCTCTCTCACCAAAAAACAACAAAGGGCATCCCAATCATATTGAGATGCCCTTTCTAATTGTCTGCAACTTTGTCATCAAACAGAGCTCACGAGCTTATGGATTGATGTTCCAAAGCAACTCACCTTTTTGTGTCTCAAGGTTGAAGTCGATACACGCTAGGCCCGAAGTGGGAAACATAGGCGGCGCCATGCCTGTTGCAAACTCTGCAGTTAGGTAGCCAACTAGAGGTAAATGAGAAACAAATAAAATGGTCTCTAGTTTTTCTACTTCAGCCATTGCTAAGGTCAAATCAAACACATCGTCGGACATTCCATAAGGCGTAATATCATCACAGGTTTCTACTTTCTTTCCAGAAAACGCCTGAGAGATCTCTAACCACGTTTCTTGTGCCCTTAAATATGGGCTCACCAGCACTTTATCGAATTGACTAATCCCCTGCTCATTTGCAGCTTGTGCCACGGCAAGAGAAGCCATTTTCCCGCGCTTGGTCAACGCTCTTTCTGCATCCGAGTTGGCAAAATGTTCTGCTTCACCGTGGCGCATAATGAATATTTTCATGTTCAATCCTGTCTTCGTAACATGTCGAAAGTCGATATATCCCATATATCAGCGAAACGCTACTTAGGTTTGGCTCTCAATCCAGAGAAACCGCAGTCAATATAAATAATTATATCAAGTCACTTGCCAAAGAGTTCGACTTTCTTAACAATCTTGTTAAAAGAAAATAAATTACTGATAAAAATCGATAAAAGTGATTTAGAAATCGCCAAAAAGCACTTCATATCCCAAAATATGATCACAAGGTTTGCACGCCGAATCATCGGGTACATAATTTAAAAACCACCTTCTCTGGAGATGCTCCTGTGCACTTAAGCCCAAATGATGAACATCAATACCGCTACATAACCTTAAATAACGGGTTACGTGTACTGTTAGTTCAGGATCAAAATGCTCAAAAAGCAGCAGCCGCATTAGCCGTCAATGTGGGGCATTTTGATGACCCTACAGACCGAGAGGGTTTAGCTCACTACTTAGAGCATATGCTATTTTTGGGAACTGAAAAGTATCCAAAGGTCGGAGAGTTCCAAAGTTTTATCAGCCAGCATGGCGGTAGCAACAACGCTTGGACAGGAACAGAGCACACCTGCTTCTTTTTTGATGTTGAATTGAATGCCTTTGAAACCGCACTCGATCGCTTCAGCCAATTTTTTACCGCTCCCCTTTTCAACGAAGAAGCGTTAGACAAAGAACGCCAAGCCGTTGACTCCGAATACAAGATGAAACTCAACGACGACTCACGACGCTTGTACCAAGTTACCAAAGAACTGGTGAATCACAATCACCCATTCTCGAAGTTTTCTGTCGGTAATATCGATACGTTGGGTGACAGAAACGGCGAGACGATTCGACAAGAGATCTTGGCTTTCCACCAGCAACAATACTCTGCTGACTTGATGACACTGACACTGTCTGGCAATCAGTCGTTAGATGAGATGCAAAGCTGGATTGAGGATCGCTTTAGCTCAATCACCAATCACAACCTACAAGGCAAAAAGGTTGAAGTTCCGATTGTCGGCGAGTTAAGTACGGGTGTACAAGTCCGCGTTGAGCCGATTAAAGAAGTGCGCAAACTGATCTTAACCTTCCCGATGCCAAGCATGGACGAACACTACGGTGTTAAGCCTTTGTCGTTCTTTGCCCACCTTTTAGGTTACGAAGGTGAAGGCAGTTTGATGATGCAACTCAAAGAGAAAGGCTGGATAACATCTCTCTCTGCAGGTGGTGGCGCGAGTGGCAGTAACTACCGTGATTTCACAGTCAGTTGCTCATTGACCATAGAAGGTTTAACCAAAACCGATAACATCATCCAAGCGATATTTCAGTACATCAAGTTAGTCGAACAACAAGGCATAGAAGAGTGGCGCTACCTAGAAAAACGCGCCGTTTTAGAGTCTGCTTTCCGCTTTCAAGAGCCAGCAAGACCGCTTGATGTCGTCAGCCACCTCGTCATCAACATGCAGCACTACCAAGAGCAAGATGTGGTGTATGGCGATTACAAAATGTCGCATTTCGATGACGAATTACAGCGTGCTTTGCTGCCTTACTTAACCGTCGACAACATGCGGGCAACCATTGTTGCTCAGGGATTCGAGTATGACAGGGAAGCGAAGTGGTACTTTACGCCCTACTCGGTCACACCTTTTAGCGCTGAACAAGTTCAATGCTTTACGTGCATTAACCCCGGTTGGCAGTTTGAACTCCCAAGCAAAAACCCGTTTATTTGCTACGATCTAGACCCGACTGAACTCGAAGGTGACGCTAAGTTCCCACAACTGTTAGAAGAGCTCGATGGCTTTAAGCTATGGCATCTGCAAGACCATCAATTCCGGGTGCCAAAAGGTGTGGTGTATGTTGCTATCGATAGCCCGCACTCAGTTGCTAGCCCAAGAAATATCGTTAAAACACGCTTGTGCGTAGAGATGTTCTTAGACTCACTCGAAAAAGATACGTATCAGGCTGAAATCGCCGGAATGGGCTACAACATGTACACCCATCAGGGCGGTGTAACGCTCACTCTGTCCGGGTTTAGCGAGAAACAGCCACAACTGCTCAATATGATTCTTGAACGTTTCCAAGCACGCGACTTTAGTCCAACACGCTTCGAAACCATCAAGCATCAATTGCTCAGAAACTGGAACAACGCGTCGCAAGATCGCCCTATTTCGCAGTTGTTTAATGCAATGACTGGGATACTTCAACCAAATAACCCGCCTTATTCCGTGTTAATTGAAGCCCTAGAAACGATAGAGGTCGATGAGCTCTCCTCTTTTGTTCAAGCAATCTTGGCGGAACTTCATGTTGAGATGTTTGTGTATGGCGACTGGAAAAAAGCCGATGCACACAAGATGGCTGAAACGCTAAAAGATGCACTGCGTGTTCAAGATCAGGCTTACGAAGAATCACTGCGTCCGCTCATCATGCTCGGTGAAAACGGCAGCTTCCAACGTGAAGTGGTGTGTAACCAAGATGATTCAGCAATTGTGGTTTATTACCAATGCCCTGATATTTCACCTAAAAATATCGCGCTGTATTCATTGGCAAACCATTTGATGTCGGCCACTTTCTTCCATGAGATACGAACCAAGCAGCAGCTAGGTTACATGGTCGGTACTGGCAATATGCCGCTCAACCGACACCCTGGTATTGTGTTGTATGTGCAATCACCGAATGCCGCCCCTGCTGACTTGTTAGCTTCAATAGATGAGTTCCTCAATGCCTTTTACATGGTGCTGTTGGAGCTTAACGACTATCAATGGCACAGCAGTAAGCGCGGTCTCTGGAATCAGATTTCGACACCAGATACGACTTTGCGAGGGCGAGCTCAGCGCTTATGGGTTGCGATAGGCAATAAGGATGTTGAGTTCAACCAGAGAGAGCGCGTATTGGAAGACCTTAAGGGGTTAACTCGCTCAGACATGATGCGTTTTGTGGTTAGCCAGCTAAAACCACGCACGGCAAATCGCCTGATTATGCATGCTCACGGTAATGCTCATAATGAGGAAGAGAAGCTGTCAGCAGGTGTTGAAATTGGCTCTATTGATGAGTTTCAGTTACGCCCGAAAGATACTGAGCTAGGCTGATAAAGCTGGAATGAAAATCATAAGGTTGATGTGAAAGCATCAACCTTTTTTATTGGATGCAGCCCAAAAGCAGATCTCCTATTACGCTCCTTCGTCGCTTTAGGAGATGACGGTAGTTTTGATTGACGTGTGTTTGACCACCTTTCTAATCAACGCAATAACTTACTTTTTATCTCTCAATCATCATTCCCGAGAAGGAGGAACGACTGAGTCGGGAATCTCATTCCTTTCACACTCGTTCATAAAACAGAAAAGCCCGCATCAATTGCTTGATACGGGCTTATTAATCAATGAGTTAGAGAGTTACTTGTAGAAAGACTCACCCAATCCAGCACGTGTCAGTAGGCCATCACATGGCGCGAAACGATCACCGTACTTCTTAGCGAAATCGTTCATCATCTCAACCAGTGACTTAATGCCGATTTGATCCATATAACGGAACGGACCACCTAGGAATGGCGGGAAACCGATACCGAAAATCGCACCGATATCACCATCACGAGGGCTGCGGATAATGCCGTCGTCTAGACAACGAACCGCTTCGTTTAGCATAGGTAACACACAGCGCATCGCGATATCGTTATCGCTCAACTTAGGATCTGGTTGCAGCTTAAGCAGCTTGTAAACTGACTTATCCACTTCCTTCTTCTTGCCTTTGTAAGTGTAGAAACCTTTACCACTCTTACGGCCTTTACGATTGTCATTCAAAAGAATATCGAACACATCAGGACCTTGGAAACGATCGCCAAGCTCATTCACTAAAATCGGAATGATCTTCGCTCCGATATCAACACCCACCTCATCTAATAAGGTGATAGGGCCAACTGGGAAACCGAAATCCAATAACGTACTGTCGAGCTTTTCAATCGGCTCGTTCGCTAGCAGTAAATGCGCTGCTTCATTCATGTATGGAGCAAGAATACGGTTCACATAAAAACCAGCGGTGTCTTTGACAACAATCGGGGTTTTACCTTGCTTCTTCGCTAATGCAACAACCGTCGAGATCGTCTCTTCAGAGGTTGTTTCATGTGGGATGACTTCTACTAGCGGCATTTTCTCTGCAGGGCTGAAGTAGTGAAGACCGACCACATTTTCTGGTCGCTGCGCCTTCTCTGCAATCTTATGGATCGGCAGTGAAGACGTATTCGTCGCGAAAATAGTCTCAGGCTTGGCATTGGCTTCGATATCCGCAACCATTGACTGCTTAAGGTCGAGGTCTTCAAATACCGCTTCAATCACCACATCGGTGTGATTAAAGCTCGTAAAGTCGATACCACCAGAAAGCTGAAGCATCTTACTTTCAAGGCCCGCTCGGTTCAGAATGCGACGCTTACGCTGCTTATCGAACAACTTGAAGTTGTAGTTAAGCGCGTTCAGCACACCTTCATTTGATACGTCTTTGATACGAACTGGCACTTTCGCCTTAGCAACGCTGACATGGCTGATGCCTGCACCCATAAGACCGCCGCCTAGCACACCAACACGCTTAACCGCTTTTGGTTCTGCGTCTGCGCCGTGTTCTTTTTTCATTTCCGTGGTTGCAAAGAAAATCGAACGAAGGGCTTTAGACTCTGAAGTCATAACCAGTTCTGAGAAACGCTTCGCTTCATACTGAAGACCTTTATCAAAGCCGTTCTCAAGGCCATAACGAATCACGTCTAAAATCGCATCCGCTGCTGGGTAATTGCCGCGTGTTTTCTGATTGGTCTTCTTAGAAGCTTGTTCAAAAATCACTTTACGACCAAGGCCGTTACGTGAAATCAGCTTTTCTTTGGTCGACGCTTGGCTTTTCGACGCAAGGCGCTTACCTTTTTTACTGCCCGTATTCTTTTCAACAAAGCTTTTAGCGACTTCAAGCAGGATAGTTTCAGGCACACAAGCATCGACAACACCGAGCGATTTCGCTTTCTTAGCGCGCAGTTGCTTACCCGTAAGGATTAGGTCAAGAGATGGCAGCAAACCAATAAGGCGAGGTAGACGCTGTGTACCGCCAGAGCCTGGTAACAGACCTAACTGTACTTCTGGCAGACCAACGCGAGTCTTATCTGAATCGGTACATACACGGTAATCACACGCCAGTGCAAGCTCTAAACCACCACCTAAACATGGGCCGTGAATCGCTGCGACTACTGGGTACGGTAGTTCAGAAAGCGTTTGGAACATCTCCTGCCCTTGGCGAGCCAGAGACTGTGCTTCGTCAGCCGTTTTACACGCATCAAGCATTCTTACATCAGCACCAGCGATAAAGTTATCTGGCTTAAGAGAATGAACGATTAGGCCCTTAACTCGGCTTTGCTTTTCTTTGAGTTGCTCGAAGATGGCTTTCATTTCTTCAGCAAAAGCCGCTTGCAGCGTGTTCATTTTCTCGTTTGGTACATCAATCGCTAACCAAGCAATATCTTGCTCATCGATATTGAGAGTAAATGCTGTCGCTTTCTTTTTGGTTGATTCAGTCGCAGAGGTTGAATCTGGTTGAGCGACTGTTTCTTTTTCTGTTGTTGCATCAAGAGTCGTAGACATTATTCTACCTCCAAGATCATTGCTGCACCTAAACCACCAGCCGCACAAGCTGTGTTCAATGCCAAGCCGCCACCGCGACGTTTCAGTTCACGTAATGTTTGAGTCATCATGCGCGCGCCAGTCGCTGCAAACGGATGTCCGTAAGCAATCGAGCTACCCAGCACGTTGAACTTCTCCATATCAATCTCACCGATCGCTTTATCGCGGCCAAGATTCTTCTGTGCAAACTCATCGCTCGCGAACATTTTAACGTTAGCCAAAACTTGGGCAGCGAATGCTTCATGCATCTCGATCAGTGTAAGGTCTGACAACTCTAAACCGGTGTTCTTTAATACTTGTGAGGTCGCGTAAGTCGGGCCCATCAACATATCTGTTTCAACACCAATCGCTGAGAACGCATAACCACGAATATAACCAAGCACTTCTAAGCCTAGTTCTTTCGCTTTACCTTCGCGCATCAACATCACTGCTGCACCGCCATCAGTCAGTGGCGTAGCATTGGCTGCCGTTACACTGCCGTACTTTCTATCAAAAGCAGGACGTAGCTTGGCGTATCCTTCAACCGTTGAGTCGTGGCGAATGTTGTTGTCTTCCGCTAGATACTTTTTGTAAGGTGCCGGGAATGCCGTCATCACTTCGTCTTTAATCTTGCCTTCTTTCCATGCCTGAGAAGCCAAAGAGTGAGAACGGTGAGCAAGTGCATCTTGAGCTTCGCGAGTAATACCATGCGTCTTAGCCATTTGCTCAGCCGTTTGTCCCATGGATAAACCGGTCGAGTATTCAGCAACTGCAGGTGGTACTGGCATCAAATTTTTTACGGAAAGTGTTTTAAGAATCTTCAGCTTTTGCCCCATAGTTTTCGTTTTACTCAGCGCTAATAGATTTGCCGCTAACTTTTTCGAAACACCGATAGGCAATACAGAAGAAGAGTCCGCACCGCCCGCAATACCGATATCAATCGTGCCAGCCATAATGCTTTCGGTCACGTTAACTGCCGCTTGGAAGCTGGTCGCACATGCTCGTGTGACACTGTAGGCATCGGTATTGATGTTCATGCCTGTGCCCAACACGATTTCACGCGCAATGTTCGGCGCTTCTGGCATTTGCACTACTTGGCCGAACACAACTTGTTCGATAAGCGCAGGATCGACATCCGTTCTTGCAAGCATTTCACTCACAACCATTTTGCCTAAGTCGACCGCAGGCACTTGGCTAAATTCTGTGCTCTGACGAGCGAATGGGGTTCGTAATCCAGCGACAACGGCAACACGTTCTCCAGAACGCGTTTTGACTTCCTGTTTGCCCATGGTTTCTCCTTAAAGTTAAGAGGTCTGACCTGAAGCATTGTAAAGAAGTTGTTAATTAAATCAAACGAGCGTTTAAATAAACGTGATACGAGTATCTCACTGTTTGAAAATATAACTGCGCATTCAGGCGAACCTTTTTGGGGGAAAGGTTGCCGTAAGAGACTAAACTATTGTAAGCAAAGACTGTTATCGCTGTGTAGGGAATGGTTTTCTTGAGGCAAAAAAAACCACACAAAGCTGTGTGGTCGGAATGTATATAAAGCAATTAACTTAGCGCCAATTGAAATAATCAGTTTCCTGATTAGGAGAAAGTAAAGTCAGCCTTCAAAAGGAAGTGTCGTCTTGCTCAACATGCTAGCCACGAATGACTAACTAGACGACAAGGTGTACTATAACGGGTTCGAGGCCTTAGATTTTGAAGTAGATCAATTTTAATGTGATTTTACGATTTCCTGCCGATCGTTAGCTCTAAAAATATAAAAACGAAGCACAACGTATAGAGGACAGCTATACGCAGAGCAATTATGGAGGCTCGTGTGTCAATAATAAAAATGTTTGGAAAGAAAACAGCCAAGCGTCCGGTCAACTCTGATATGGACAAACAAAGAAAATACGAAGCACTTGTGCGCGCCTATCATCGTGACCTCTTTCGCTACGCCTATTGGTTATGCAAAGACAAAAGCATTGCCGAAGACTTAGTTCAAGAAACTTGCCTTCGTGCATGGAAGTCACTCGATAGCCTTCAAGATGAAAAAGCCGCCAAATCTTGGCTGATTACCATCTTGAGACGCGAGAACGCTCGACGTTTTGAACGCAAACAGTTTGATCTGGTTGATATCGACGATCACGGTAACGATGCTAGTGTCAGTGATGACCCGCACCATCAGCATCAGTGGTTGCAAGCCCAGATCATGAAACTTGAAATTGATTACCGTGAACCTCTCTTCTTGCAAGTGATTGGTGGTTTTAGTGGTGATGAGATTGCCGATATTCTCGATCTCAACAAAAACACGGTGATGACACGTTTATTCAGAGCTCGAAATCAGTTGAAAGAGCTGTTGGATACAGAAGAGGCAGAGAGGGGGCAACATAATGGATGATTTGGAATTTCGTCGTCGTGTATTGTCGGAACCTAAACAACGTACACAAGATATTGTTGATGCGACCGCGAATAGCGAAGCCAATAGTAACTTCTTAGACGATGTACTAGCGCTTGATAAACAGATCCACTCTGCGATGAATGTGGATGTGCCAGACGATCTTGCTGATCGCATTCTGTTCAATCAGACCTCAAGCGAAGAAAGCAAAGTGGTAAGGCCTACATTTGCTAGAAGAGCAATGGCAATGGCTGCCTCGGTAGCATTCGTTGCAGGCTTATTAGTTGGCCAAGTGAATTGGGGAAATGCATTCGTTTCACCTGCGCAAGCTAGTTTAGTTGATACAGCGATGAAGCATGTTGTTGATGAGAAGAGCTTTGTTAGTAGCATCGATGAACAGGTTACATCGCAGCAGATCAACGCAAAAATGAACCCATTTGCTTTTCAGTTTGATGACGCTTTCCCTTACCACGTCTATTACCTAAACCACTGTGGCTTTGGTAAATCCAACGCAGTGCATATGGTCTTCCAAGGCGCAAAAGGCAAAGTAACGTTGTTTTTAACTGGTATTCCGACAGACAAACCTATCGACTTTGATGAAAAAGGCATGTCCGGCTCGGTAACCCCCGTCGATGGCAGCAGCTTAATCCTTGTGGGTGAAAATGGTGAGGATGTTTCCAAAATCGCCGAAAAGCTGACAAAAATGATCAAACCAATGAGCTGATTCGCTCTTAAAGCCCCGTCACAAAAGGCCCAGCAATTATATTACTGATATTGCTGGGCTTTATTTATAAATAAACCACAAAACCATTCACACCACCAATACCTCTAGAGTTAAAACTCTAAAAAACAGCATTTCACACCATTTTCGTGCCAGATAGGCGTCATTTCCATAATTTTCCACTCAAAATTCCCAATGGTCGGATTTGTATATCGTATACTTGCGAATAGGATCAGCCACCATTGAGCAATTGCTCAAATTAATCGCCCTGTAGAGGCGGATATATAAAGGAATAAATGAATGACTACCAACAACACGCGTCTGTTTAAAAAGTCTCTTTTAGCAGTAACAATTACACTGGCGTCTTCGCAAGCGATGGCAGCAGGTTTCCAACTTAACGCACAATCAGCTACCGGTATCGGCCGTGCTTTCGCTGGTGATGCAGTAATCGCAGATAACGCGTCAGTAATGGCACGTAACCCTGCGGCAATGGCACTGTTTGACAAAACTGAACTATCTCTTGGTTTTGAAAGCATCACTTCTATGATTGAAGTCAAGGATGCTACTTACACAGGCTTCATGGGCGGTAATTCTAGCAATGCTGACTATGACGATGCTGGCGATACTTCTATAGCTCCAAATATTCACCTTATTGTTCCTATCAACGAAAAATTTGCTGTAGGCTTCAATGCTTATTCGAACTTTGGTACAAAAACTGAGTTCAGCGATAGCTATGTGGGTGGTGAATACGGCGGTCTTACAGATGTAAAAAGTGTTAACTTTGGCCTAGCTGGTTCGTACCGTTTAAACGATCAATGGAGCTTCGGCGCTGGCCTTGATCTTATTTACGGTAAAGGCGAGCTGAAACGAACAATGAGTTCAGAAGTTGGTACTCCACCTAGCCCATTGCTACCTCAAGCAGGACAAACCGTTCTTGACGCTGAAGCAGATGGCTGGGCTGTTGGCTTTAACCTTGGTACTGTTTTCGAATTGAATGAAAACAACCGTTTTGGTTTGGCTTATCACTACTCTCCGAAACTTGAAGCTGAAGGAGATATCAGTTACCAAGGCACTGAATATAAAGATGATACTCTTTATATGCCTCTACCTGATATTGTTGAGTTCTCTGGCTTTCACAAAATCGAAGATACTAAATTCGCGGTTCACTATTCAGTACAATGGATTGGTTGGAGCTCATTTGACAAGCTAGAAGCAGAAAAAGCGGGTGTTCTAAATAATTACGAATGGCAAAATGGTATGCACTACTCTCTAGGTGGTACATATTACATGAATCGTGATTGGACACTTCGTGCCGGCTACATGTATGACACTAGCGCACAAGATGAAGTAACTTCAGTTTCAGTGCCAGATTCAGATCGCCAATGGTTCTCAGCTGGTTTCACATACCACATCAACGAAGCGTCAAACGTAGACTTTGGTTTCACATACTTAATGGGCGACGATGTTAAAGTTAATGAATCAACTTCTGTTGTTTCGTCAATTTCAGCAACAACTCGTGCAGATGCAATCCTAATGGGTCTACAGTACAGCCGTAGCTTCTAATAAAAGCTAGGTTATAAACCTCAAAGGGTCGCATAATGCGACCCTTTTTTATTGCCTAAACCACTGACCTACATCAATTTAAGCTTACAACTGTAGCCTGCAAGGTCAATATATGACTACAAGTGTACGCTCAAACTTCGCAACACAGCAGAAACATTTAGATTATTTCTCTAATAATTAAACACATTTACTCATTAAATCCCTAAAACACTGTTTTATTCGAATTTCATTTTTAAAGTAATGACTCTAAACGTAGAATCACGCCACTAAATACTTATGATTCAGCGAACATAATAATGAAAATGAATAAGACTCTTCTATCTGCTGCAGTGGCAGTTGGACTACTTTCGACTTCTACCGTCACTCACGCGGCAGGTTTTCAACTAGCAGAATACTCAGCAACAGGCCTTGGCCGCGCATACGCTGGTGAAGCTGCAATGGCTGACGGCGCAAACGCACAATGGCGTAACCCTGCCATGCTGACTTACCTAGAAGGTACTCAGGTTTCTGTTGGTGCTATCTATGTTGACCCTAACATCGATATCGACGGTACTTCTACGTCCATGATGGGACAATCTACTTCGTCAAATTCTAGCGATTTTGCGCACAGTGCAGTAATCCCAAACTTTTATGTTTCTCATAAGTACAACGACAAGTTCGCATTAGGCTTTGCTGCTGGCACTAACTACGGTATGGAAACAGACCTAGGTAAAGACTTTGGTGGCGCAAACCACGGTAACGAAGCCAGTGTTACCACAATGGAGCTAAACTTAAACGCGGCATACCAAGTACTTGAAAGCGTATCTATTGGTGGTGGTATTCGTTACATCATGGCTGAAGGTAGCTTTGGAGCGGTATCTACAGTTAACTCTCTAGTTCCTATGCCTCAAGGTACAGCTTTAAAATACATGGAAGGTGATGACACAGCGTGGGGCTGGCAAGTTGGTACCGCTTGGCAGATCAATGAAAACAACCGCCTTGGTTTTACCTACAAGTCAGAAGTAGACCTAACGCTTGAGGGCCACGCAAATGGTGTCGCTTTTGATGCTGTTGCTGGCGCTTTAGGTACTCCTGTGAAGTCAAAATATAACGGCTCAATGCAACTTGCATTGCCAGCAACCGCCGAGCTTGCAAGCTTCCATCAACTATCAGATAAAGTCGCTGTACATGCGAGCGTTAACTGGACTAATTGGAGTAGCTTTGAAGAACTAGTAGCTGACATCCCTGAATTCGGTCCTGCTCGAACTCAAGATATCAAGCAAGAGAACTGGGAAGACAACTACCGCTTTGCGATCGGTACAACTTACCAAATGACACCTAAGTTAGCTCTGCGCTCTGGTATTGCGTACGACACTTCAGCGGTAAGCGATGAACACCGTACTGCGACGATTCCGGAAACAGACCGCACTTGGTTGAGTATTGGTGCTGGCTATCAATGGTCTGAGCAACTAACTCTAGATGCTGGTTTCACTTACATCCTAGCGAAAGACGCAAAAATGGTTGAAGATGACGCAAGTTCTGCGCCATTTGGTGGTGACTTCGAAGGTGAAGTGACTGGTAGCATCTGGTTAGTGGGCATCCAAGCGAACTACCGCTTCTAATCTACCGCCCTAAAAGTAGAAAATATTAAAAAGGCTCGATGTTGCATCAACATCGAGCCTGTCTTTTATCGGTTTTCTAAATCGTGTTTCTAGTAATCTTCTAGATAACCATCGATGAAATCTTCTTCTTCAAGGTCGACCTCTTCAGGTTCAATCTCGGCTTTGAAATCACGACGTTGAATGTAAACATCACGCGTTAATGCATATGGATCAGGAGAGCTATCCAACAGCGCTTCTTGTGACACTAACTGAGCACGAGTTTCCATGCCTTCGAATGCCCACTTTCCTAAGCTAGCCCAGAAGTTCAAGAAAGACAGAGGCACATACATACCATCAACGGTTTCAGTTACTTCACGCGTTGTTATTGGGCCATAACCCGGCACCATGAAGTAGGGACCATTCCCTACCCCGTAATGACCAATCGCATCAGAGAACGACTTATCATCGTATTTGGTGATCCCCGCTTCGCTGGCAATATCGATTAAGCCTAACAAACCAATCGTTGAGTTAATCCAAAAACGATTGAAATGGTCGAGTGCTTTTTCACCATTGCCCATAATAAGGTTATTCACCATGCTTGATGGTTCGTCTAAATTGGCTAGAAAATTGGATATACCAGAACGTACTGGCACAGGGGTGTAGTCAACATAAGCGAGGGAAACAGGGCGAACTAAATAAGGATCTAGATATTCGTAGTTGATATCCCACATCGCTCGGTTGAAGCCTTCAAAAGGATCATTCGGGTGGGACTCTTCGACGTATTCAGAGGTTTCGAGGTTATCATCGTCAACACTTTCGTCCGGCGCACTTGAACACCCAACCGTTAAGCTTGCGATAAAAAGTAAACTCGAGAGTCTTAAAACACTGACAGACATATCACCTTTTCCATAAGGAATTCAAATAATAAAAAAGGCCAGCAATCGCTGGCCTCAATTGTTTGGCTAAGTCTATACCGTTTATCTGCAAATCGGAATAGCTAACACCTATGCAAAGTGATGATTAATATTGCTTATTGATATCAATGGTAACTGGAGCACCCAGTTCAACCACTTCACTTTCACCGTACCAATCGCCTTCGCGAGTTGAAACGTTGCCGTCTGTATCAAGCCTAGCTCTAACCATCAGAGTTTCAAGGCTAGACAGCTCTTGTCCTTCCAGCATGCTGTTGCCGTCATCTAGAACAACAGTACGAGGGAAAGTCCCTAGTGGGTAACGAGCGGCTGCGATAGGCATTGGAGAACCATCTGCTCTGTGTACTGAAACAATTAACACTGAGTTAGGGTCAGCATTCACGTCTGCAGATAGATCGAGCGTTACAGCAACAGTCTTACCTTGGTCGACACCCATATTGTCGCCCATTTTCTTCTGAGCACTTTCAATACTGCGCGAAAGCATTTCATAGCGACTGTCTTGTGGACCAATCATCTGCTGCATGATGCTCCAGTACTTCACCGCACCTGGGTAGTCTTGACGCTCAAACGCATCAAACGCAAGCAGTGAGAACACACGAAGGTCAACGTAATCGTTTTGAATCAAACGGCTCAAAATCAAACGAGCTTGGTTTTGATCAGCTTCATCAGGAGAAAGCATCAGTGCTTGTGCGAAACCTAACTGAACATCTTCATTCTTAGGTTCAAGCTTGTAAGCTCGTTCCATAGAATCTTTTGCTGTTTCAGCGTCGCGGTTAGCCAGTGCAATACGACCGAGTAGCAACCAACCTGTTGAATCTTTTGGTTGGTAATGCAGACGAGTACGAAGCGCTAGAGTCAAATCTTCCAACTCATCATCCGTTAGTGCACCACCTTCCGATGACATTAGCTTTTTAGACAATTCAGGAAGGTTCGAGCTCACTTCTTGCCAGTGTTGAACTTTGTCCAACGCACCGAACTTAAAGTACATACCATAAGTCACAACGACGACAAGAATGATCGACGGCACAACCACACCAAGCGTAGAGATTTGAGTCTTCTTCATCTCTTCTTGTGCAGGAACATCATCAAGCAGAGACTGTTTCAAATCAGCGATCAGTTCTTGTTGGTTATCAACAAGACCTTCCTCTGCTTCTACTTCTAACTCGACAAGACGGTCTTTATAGAACGCTTTATTCAACTCGTCGCGAAGCATCTCGTCATTGTTTGCCTTCTTGTTAATGAAAGGCAGAACAATTAAGAAAATTGCCGCTAGCGAAAGGATAATGGTAGAAATCCAAAATAGAGTCATTACTTCTTATCTCCGTCGTTCTCTTCATCGAGTAACGCTTTTAAGCGAGCTTCTTTGTCTGCATCCCAGTCTTTATCTGACTCTACTGCTGCTTTTGATTTTGACTTTCTGCTTCGTAAAATAATCAAACCAAATCCAAACACAACAACCGCAAACGGACCAATCCAAAGGATCGATGTAGCTAAGGTCAGTGGCGGGTTGTACGTTACAAAGTTACCGTAACGAGCAATCATGTAATCAATAATTTCTTGCTCAGACTTGCCGTCTTTTGTCATCTCGTACACTTTTTGGCGTAAGTCGACCGCTAGCTCAGCATTCGAATCACCAATCGTGTTGTTCTGACATTTAGGGCAACGTAGCGTATTACTCAACTCTTTGAACTGCTGTTCTTGATCTACGGTATCAAATTCATGGAACTCGATAGGCGCAGCAGAAACAGTCGCTGAAATTGCGAACGTAGCGAATAGAGTAATCAGTGCCTTTCTAATCATTTCGATTCCTCCAACAACTCTTGATACATCGGCTCAAGCGTCGATGCCCAGTTGGTTGGGTTCACGTCACCAACATGGCGGTAGCGAACTACGCCGTTAGCATCGATTAGGAAAGTTTCAGGCGCGCCATACACGCCAAGGTCAAGGCCTAGCATGCCATTACCATCAAACAGGCTAATTAGGTACGGGTTACCCAACTCTTTTAGCCAACCAACCGCTTTGTTGCGATCATCTTTGTAGTTAAGACCAATGATCTTAACGCCTTGATCCGCAAGCTTGTTCAGGTAAGAGTGCTCTGCATAACAAGTAGGACACCAAGTCGCCCACACGTTAAGAAGCAGTGGCTCGCCTTTAAAGATCGCTTGATCATGAAACTTACCTGGTTGTTCTAAGTCTTCTAGACCAAACTCAGGAACAGGCTTACCAATCAATACGGATTCTAGCTTAGTTGGGTCATCGCCCGACTGGTTGCGCATTAATTGCGTTGCAAAGATTCCAGCTAGAACCATGAACGCAATCAATGGAATGAATAAAATCTTCTTGTTCATTCGAATTAAGCCTCCTGCTCTTCAGCCGACTTTTTGATTGGCTTACGGAAACGGTAACGACGGTCACTGATAGCAATAGCGCCACCAATCGACATAATCAAAGAACCTGCCCAGATCCAACGTACAAATGGTTTGTAGTAGATACGTACAGCCCAAGATTTGTTGTCGTCTAAACGTTCACCCATTGCAATGTAAAGGTCGCGCGTTACGCCACGGTCAATCGCTGCTTCTGTCATCATAGACTTAGCTGTGGTGTAGAAACGTTTTTCAGCGTGGAGCGTGTTGATGTATTTGCCTTCTTTAGTAATTTCAAAGTCAGCAATGTAACCATCGTAGTTAGGACCATCTTTGTCACGAACCCCTGTAAACAGGAAGCTGTATTCTTCAAGCTGGTAGCTTTCACCTGGCGCCAGACGCACATCACGTTCGATGCTGTAGTTTTGCACCATCGCGATACCAATCACTGTCACGGCTAAACCAATGTGACCACACATCATTGCCCAGTGGCTTCGAGGTAGCTTAGTTAGACCTTTCAGGAATGTGTGACGGTGAGTCGCACGTTCATGCAACTCAAAGCCGTGCATGAAGATAATCCAGAACGCCATTACCCAACCAGCAAACGCAGTACCACTGAAGCGGTCGGCCAATAGAGCAACCATTAGCGCACTCAAGCCAAGTGAGAATGCACCTGAAATCAGCATTGGTTTAACAAGCTTAGATAGGTTGTCACGTTTCCAGCGGATCAGAGGACCGATACCAAGCAGGAACGAGAACGGGATCATTAACCAAAAGAACAACATGTCAAAGAATGGTGCACCGATAGATACCGAGCCCAAGCCTAACTGTTTGTGAACTAATGGCAGTAGCGTACCGACTAATACAACGACAAGCGCTGCAATCAATAAGATGTTGTTACCAAGCAGTGCGTTTTCACGAGAAACCAAATCGAAGTTACCGCGAACACGAACCGATGCGCCTTTAACCGCGAACAACAGCAGTGAACCACCAATAACAAAGACTAGGAAACCTAGAATAAACATACCACGAGCAGGATCCGACGCGAATGCGTGAACAGATACCAAGATGCCCGAACGAACTAAGAATGTCCCTAGTAAGCTTAGCGAGAATGCAGAGATAGCCAGCAATACTGTCCAAGCTTTAAATGTGCCACGCTTTTCAGTTACCGCTAGTGAGTGCATTAGAGCAGTACCAGCCAACCAAGGCATGAATGAAGCGTTTTCTACTGGATCCCAGAACCACCAGCCACCCCAGCCAAGTTCGTAGTAAGCCCACCATGAACCTAGTGCGATACCTACCGTTAGGAATAACCAAGCTGCGATTGTCCAAGGACGCGACCAACGAGCCCATGCCGTATCAAGACGACCACTCATTAGAGAAGCGATTGCAAAAGAGAACGCAACAGAGAAACCTACATAACCCATGTAAAGCATTGGCGGGTGAATAATCAAACCCGGGTCTTGCAGTAGTGGGTTCAAGTCACGGCCATCTACAGGGAAGAAAGGCAATGTACGTAGGAACGGGTTAGACGTTACGATAATGAACAGCAAGAAGCCGACAGTAATCAAACCCATGATAGCCAGTACGCGAGCCACAGACTCTTGAGGCATACCACGACTAAACGTCGCTACAGCAACCGTCCAACCCGCTTGGATAAGAACCCAAAGCAGTAATGAACCTTCGTGAGCGCCCCAAACCGCCGTAATTCGGTAGTACCAAGGCAGTTGGCTATTCGAGTTACTTGCTACGTATTGAATCGTAAAATCATTTGTGTAGAACGCGTAACACAGGATAAAGAACGAAATCGCTAAGAATCCGAACATACCCCACGACAACGGTCGTGCGCTGTTCATCAATAATGTGTTATTTCGAGCGGCTCCATACAGTGGGAGCACGCTTAGCAGCAATGCAAGTCCCAAGGACAGGATCATCGCAAAATGGCCGATCTCGGCTATCATTGAGCATTTCCTTCTTTTTGTTCAGTCGTGTATTGCAAAGGCTCATGGGTTTTCTTCATTGCTTCCGCAACTTCAGAAGGCATGTACTCTTCATCGTGCTTTGCCAACACCTCAAACGCTTCGATTGTCGTTGCATTTTTAAGAACACCCTGAGCAACAATACCTTGGCCTTCACGGAAAAGATCAGGAAGGATGCCATCGTATAGAATTGTTACTTTAGGGCCTACATCTTGCAAATCAAAGCTTACACGTAGTGATTCATTGTCACGGCTTACAGAGCCGACTACGACCATGCCACCAATACGTAGGCGTTGACCAACTTCAGGCTTTTTACCATCTTTGCCGTTGACCAGCTCAGTTGGTGTGTAGAACAGATCCATGTTCTGGTTAAGTGCGTAAACCATCAATCCAACAGTCGCACTGATACCAAAAAAGATCGCTAAGACAATGCCCAGCCTCTTTTTACGTCTTGGGTTCATAGAGTGTTCTCCATATTTTTTGCTGCATCGATACGAGCTTGACGATCAATCTTAGCTTGTACTTCATTTAGTAATTGCTTACCACGACGAACGCTTACGACCAGTAAAATGATCATCGCGAGGAATGTGATTCCAAATGCACTCCAGACATACGAGGCATAACCTCCCATGGCTAAGAAATCACTCAAAGATTCAAAATACATAATTACCTACCCTACTACGCTTTTTCAGCCGCAAGCTTGCGAACCCATGGACGGTGACTTTCTTTACTGATGATTTCGTTACGGAAACGAATCATGGTTAAAGCGCCAAAGAAGAAAGCGAAGCCGAAGATGTTAAGAAGAAGCGGCCATAGCATGTCACTTGAGATCGAAGGTTTTGCGAACTTAGTAATGGTCGCGCCTTGATGAAGTGTATTCCACCACTCTACAGAGAAGTGAATGATAGGGAGGTTGATGACACCAACGATAGCCAAAATGCCTGCCGCTTTCGCTGCTGTTTTTTGGTCGTCAAAAGCGTGGTGTAGTGCGATCACACCCAAGTATAGGAATAGAAGAATCAGCTCTGAGGTTAAACGCGCATCCCAAACCCACCAAGCACCCCACATTGGTTTACCCCAAACTGCGCCAGTTAGTAACGCAATGAAGGTAAACACAGCGCCAATCGGTGCCATCGCCAGTGCGGCCATGTCTGATAGCCTTACCTGCCATACCAAACCGATAAAGGCAGCAATCGCCATCGACATGTAAACGCCCATCGACCAGATTGCAGACGGAACATGGATGTAGATGATACGGAAGCTATCGCCTTGTTGGTAATCAGAAGGCGCAAATGCAAGCCCCCACACGGTACCGACGGATAGACACAATAGCGCTAGGATCGAAAACCATGGCAAAAGTTTACCAGCAAGCTGATAAGAGGTTTCTGCTTTGGCATAGGGATGGAGCCATTTCCACATGTTGTAATCTCACTCTTACTTCATATTGCTTACAGCTATTAAAGCTATAATTATAATAATTTTATTTGTCTTGCTTTCAGTTTTATTGACTCTATGAGTCCAATCGACACATTTGGTTCACATTGGCTATACGATAACGGAACCCCAATCAGTTAACACTTACTCTAAGTGCGGCACTGATCGCAAAAGGCGTCATAGTCATCGCACCCATTAACATTGCCCCAAGCACCGCCAATTGACCGTTGTATGCAACGCCCAAAGCCGCAGCGTCAATTGCTGACGTCGCGAAGATTAAAATGGGGATGTAAAGCGGCAAGATTAACAGGCTTAACAGGACTCCGCCCTTCTGTAACCCAACGGTTAACGCAACACCAATCGCACCAATAAAACTCAATGCGGGTGTTCCTACCAGCAAGGTCAACACAACTGAGAGCCATGTATCAAAATCTAAAGACAACAAAACAGCCAATAATGGGCTGATTAAAATCAATGGTAACCCGGTCAACAACCAGTGTGCTATGACTTTGGACAATACTACCAACTGCAACGGGATTGGCATCAGCATCATCTGTTCAAGGGCGCCATCTTGAAAATCATCACGGAAAAGACGCTCTAAAGAGAGCAATGCAGAGAGCAAAGCGGCCACCCAAACAATACCCGCAGCAATACGCGCAAGTAGGTTTGGCTCTGGGCCAATACTCAAAGGGAAAAGCGTGATAACAATGATGAAGAACCACAAAGGGTTAAAGATATCCGCTTGACGTCGAAACGCGATAAGCAGTTCGCGTCGGATAATCGTGGTCATTGAAGAGATCATATTACTCACCCAACTTTATTTTTCTTAGTTTCGGGCTATCAGCAAACATATCTTGGTGTGTGGTTAACAACACAATGCCACCGTTGTCTGCATGCTGAGAAAAAAGAGATTCGAGAACTTTCACGCCCTGCTTATCAATGGCAGTCAGCGGCTCATCAAGAATCCACAACATTTGCTTGCTCAACCAAAGGCGAGCCAACGCAACTCGGCGTTGTTGGCCTGCTGAAAGTTGCCCCGCAGGTACGTCTTCTCTGCCCGCAAGCCCGACTTGAGCCAGCGCGTGATAAAGCTCTTCTTTGCTGGTACCGCCACTGTGAATCGACTGATAAAAGCTCAGATTCTCATAAGCACTAAGCTCGCGCTTTACGCCTGTTTGGTGACCAAGAAAAAGTAAATTTTGATGATAAACATCTCGACTCGATTCAATAGACTCACCGTCCCAAGAGATAGTGCCGTCATCGCGATCGCCTAAGCCAGTAATAATCCTAAGGAGTGTCGTTTTCCCGGTACCGTTACGACCTTCAACTTGAACCAGCTCACCTGGTTTCAATTGAAAAGACAACGATTCAAACAGAATCCTGTCGTCACGAATAGCAGTTAAATTTGAGACTTCTAGCATAGGTAAATTTAGTCGAGTAATGAGAGCGCTATAGTAGCACACCAACATGGTGACAAAACAGGACTAGGCGTTTTCGATAGAACAAAGTCGGTAAGAAACTGTTACCACCTCATCACAATTTACACATTTTCATCAACAAACAAGATATTGTCGTAGATACAAGCACTTATAAACATCGTTCTATATAGATCGGACAGGCATAAAAAAAGAAGCCGAAGCTTCTTTTAAGAGGAATACGTAATAAACATCAATTGCTCAATACGAATTAAGCGCTCAATTTAACGACGTCGAGGCGGGGCTCTGCGATCGCGAGAGGCATCGGGGTGCTGATCGTACGATGAAGGGTCGCTTCGTAATGAAGGAATTTTCTCTTTACCAGCAAGCTTGTTCTGCAGAGACATCATCAGCTCAGCTTCTGCTTTGGGTAATTCACATTCTTCAATTAACTCGTTAATCCCAGCGCCAAGCTGAACCATTTTCGTTGCACGTGTGTACAAACGTCCATCGGTATCCGCATGTTCCAGCTCAACAATACGTTCATTCAAATGTTTGATAAGATCTTGTTGTTCAGTCACTTTCTGGCCAAGGCCAACCACAACAGAGCGAACCTCAAGTAATTGCTTACTCGATTTTTGAAGCTCTTTGTCCAAGTTACGAACTTGCAGGCGTGACTGATCGAGCTGCTTTTGAATCGCACGTTTTACTTTGCTAATCAAAATCAGGATAAATAACGTAAAAACCCCAACGCCTGATATCAGAGCGACAGGGCTTAAAGGAAGAGCTTCAAACATTACAGGTGAGCCATCTCATCCCATTCGTCTTCGCTTAGTAGTTTGTTTAGATCTACTAAGATAAGTAGCTTGCCATCTCGGTTACTTACACCTTGGATGAACTTAGCACTTTCATCAGTACCAACACTTGGCGTTGTGTCGATTTCAGAAGAACGCAGGTAAACCACTTCAGCAACGCTATCTACTAGAATGCCAATTACTTGACGCTCAGATTCAATAACGATGATACGAGTGTTGTCTGTGATTTCACCTTGCATCAAACCAAAGCGAGAACGAGTGTCGATAACAGTAACAACGTTACCACGTAGGTTAATAATACCTAGAACGTAATCTGGAGCACCCGGTACTGGAGCAATTTCGCTGTAACGTAGTACTTCACGTACTTGCATTACGTTGATGCCGTAAGTTTCTTCTTCTAGCTGGAAAGTCACCCATTGAAGTACTTCATCATTCGTTTGCTCTTTTCTTACTTCAACTTCACTCATATGAGACATAGATAATCCTCTTGCCGTCGTTACCGACCACTATTATTAACTTGATGCTTATTGTTAGCCCAATGCTTATTACTAGCTTAATGCTTTTACATCTAGCCCTGCGTTTAGCATGGCGATTAATGCTTCAACATGAATCAAAGCACACATTTTTTCTTTTACCATACCAGCGAGCCATGGGCGTTTCCCTGCCATTTCTCGCCAACGTACTTTGTCTGTATTAAGTAGCTCGGTGCCTTTGAGCTCTGTGCCCGCCAGGCCCCACAAGCTCTCTCCAAGCATCACTATATATTGATAGTTTTCTTTGTATTCGTCACCTGATAGTTTCTCAGACATCACCCATTTTGCGGTGTCGACCACATCTAGCTGACTATCACGGTTGGTTTGTAAACCCAAATACCAAGCTGGCTTACCAATGATATGACTTAACTCTTCAAGGCGATGGATGCCGCCAAGCTCATCAAGTGGCACCGCAAAGGTCACGCCGTTTACATCAAAATACAAGACTTGAAAGTCTTCTTTGCGAACCGTACTTTCCCAAGAGGTAAACTGGTCAGCACCTCCTGCTTGAGTTTCGGGTTCAATAACTGTCTCGGGATCAGGAACATCAAGTTCAGGCTCAACAGCCTTAACTTCTACTTGTTCCGTCTCCAACGATTCAGCTTGTAACTCTTCAATTTGCTGCGATTCAACAGGTGGCTCTACAACAATTGATAAATCGGGTTCTGGAAGATTCCAATCCTGAATCTCTGGCTCTTCGAACACTTGAACAGACTCAACCGCGGCATCAAACATTTGCATGTCTGCTTGCTGGGCGATTTTCTGGGTGTTCTGATCCATCAACTCATCAAGGTTCAGTTCATCAACAACATTGGTCGCCTCTAAACGGCTGAGTAGTTTCTGAACATCTTCAAGGTTAGGAACCTCAAACTCAGCCGCGCGTATTTCTGCGTAGCTTGAGTGGTGACTCGAAAATTGGCGCTCTGGCTCTGGCTCTGGCTCTGGCTCTGGCTCTGGCTCTGGCTCTGGCTCTGG
>NZ_JBFSSD010000029.1:0-70024 GCF_041466145.1 Vibrio sp. 10N.239.312.D08
GCTTGTACGGTGGTGTGAGAGGACGGAGGCCGTGAGGCCTCCTCCTACTCGATTATCTAGAGCAACGCCATTCCAAACACAGAATGGCAAACATCATCTTTATCCAATCTAATGGTTAAACATTCGTTACGTCGATGAACATTGACTCATCAATGTTAGATGATGAGATTTCAGCTTCTTCGAATTCGTATGCTTTGCGGTCTTCACTACGGTCCAGTGGAAGGTTCACGAAGTCAAACAGCTCGCGGTCAGCCAGTTGGCTTGGACTTACGTTCTGGATTGATTTGAAGATCTTCTCAACACGACCGGGCGTTTTCTTATCCCAATCAATTAGCATCGCTTTAATGTTCTGACGCTGTAGGTTCTCTTGAGAGCCACATAGGTTACAAGGAATGATTGGGAACTCTTTGTGTTCAGCGTATTTGATTAGGTCCGTTTCACGACAATAAGTCAGTGGACGAATAACAACGTTACGACCATCATCTGAACGAAGCTTTGGTGGCATAGCCTTTAGGCGCGCACCGTGGAACATGTTTAGGAACATGGTTTCAACGATGTCGTCTAGGTGGTGACCCAGTGCGATCTTAGTTGCGCCAATCTTCTCTGCGAATGAGTACAAAGTACCACGACGAAGACGAGAACATAGACCACACGTCGTCTTGCCTTCTGGCACTTTCTCTTTAACCACTGAATACGTGTCTTTATCTACGATGTAGTAAGGAATGTTCAGCGTTTCAAAGTACTCAGGAAGAATGTGTTCAGGGAACCCAGGTTGTTTTTGATCTAGGTTTACTGCCACAACATCAAATTTGATCGGTGCTGCTTCACGTAAACGTAGCAAAATGTCTAGCATCGCAAATGAATCTTTACCGCCACTAATACATGCCATTACTACGTCATTCTCTTCGATCATGTTGTAGTCGATGATGGCATTTCCAACATTTCTTCTCAGACGTTTCTGAAGTTTGTTGAATTCAAGTGTTTCTTTTCTATTATCGTTTTGGTTCATTGCGACTCTCACACCGTCGTATTACCGACTGTAGATTGCTAGTGGGACTGTTTTAGGGCGTGGATTATACGGATTTTTATTTAATGTTGAAATAGTAACGGCAGGATAAACAAGCTGAGTAATAGAAAGATTCTGCTTTTATTGTTCGATAAGCTCCCTAGCTGGTGGAGAAACGCGGCTTCACATGCTCTCGGTTGGTATCGCAGATAAAGAAAAGCAGCCTGATCTTATTCGATGAGGCTGCTTTAAGATATGTCGCAAAAACTTAGGGGAATGATTTCGCTAAGCTTTTACTTCACTAACAATGATTCCGTTAAAAATTATTGCGCGGGAATGTACGGCAATACGCGAACTGTTGGTTCTGGTAACGTGATGCTGTCACTTCCATTTAGTTCTTCTAAGGTGAATTTCGCTCGCCCTTCTTTGATTGGTAGTTGCTTACCATTTGAAAGCTCGATGTTACCTTCCAGCTTATTAGCGAATTCCAGCGTTAACCCTTGGATATCTGGCGTGAACCAACCAGAGAACATGCCGCTGACGTCTTCAAGCATCGCCTGCATCTGTGGCAATAGGTTTTCTATTTGTGCAACTTCTACCGTGCCAGCTAAAGGCTCTTGAGTCATCACAACCAAAGAGTACGCACACTCTTGTTCTTGTGTTTGTACAAAGATAAGAGGATTCGCCGAGCGTAGGTTTTTATCTACCGGTAGAAGCAGTTCATTGGCTGGAGAGACTTTTAGCTCTTCGTAATGTTCTTCTTTTTCCATCCAAGCTTTGCTGATGTGGCAGGTTTGCTGAGCTTGTTGATCAACAAAGAAGACCGCAACTTTGACATCATCATGCCCTTCTTTGGTGTTGTTTTTCAGCTGAGTATAAAGCTTAGAATACGTGAACATGTATTCTTGCGCTGAAGCAGGAAGAGAAACCCCAAGGCTTAATGAGGCTAATAAAGCGAGTGCTATCTTTTTCATTATTATAATCTTGTCGAAGTTGAGCGTTTATAAATAAAAAGAGCAGCCATTGAGCTGCTCTTTTTGTGGCATTACTTGGTATAAGCCGACTATCGAAGGCAACCAAGTTGGTATCAAAATGAGTTACTTTTTCCAGTATACCTCGTTGTGACGGATCATAGCTTGTAAATCAGTCACATAGTCGGAACCTCGCTCAGAATATTTTAACAAGCCATTGGTGAGCTCTGTCGCCGTTGAGGTTGTTAAAAGATCATCACCTTGGGCAGCAAGTTTTGCACGAATCGCTCTTAGATCGGCGTAAGCACGATTACGATTAAGGTTCATGAAGTAACGATGTACGGATTCTTGGCTTGAAGAGAATGTGGCGACTTCATGCGAGCTACCTTCGTTACGTTGTAGCGGAACAAGGCCACAACCTTTGGTGTAACACCAGTGTCCGAAATAGTTGTTGGCTTTAGTAGCGAAACGTGACGTTCCCCAAGCTGACTCATTCGCAGCTTGTGTCAGTACAAGCGCCTCTGGCAGCACATTCACGCGGTTAAGCATCTCTGTCAGCCATGCCTGATCCAAACCTTCACTAGGCACTGGCAAGCTGTATAACTTCCCTAACCTTTTTGCATAAGACGCGTCTTCAGAATCAATACTGCTTAAACCAGACTCAGAGAGCTTAGTTAAAAACGCGCGCTCTTTGGTGATACGCTTGTTTTCAATATTGATGCTTGGACGTAGGAACGAAAAGAACGTGTCCTTTTTCTCATTCACATCTTCGATGGCCGCAAAGTTTGGTGTGCTCGAAGAAACCGTCAAGTCACCAAACTGGTCAGCTGAATTGGAGGTCTGTTCTGTCGTACGTCGACGCTCTTCTTCTTGGTAAATATAAGGACCAATCAGTGAAATAGAGCCAACAAGAGCTAGTGCGGTCACTTTAAGCGCAAGTGATTTACTTGTGCCTGCCTGTGTGTCTTTATGCATCGAACACCTGTGGATTTTTGTTATTGTCGTCGTTATTGCTGTCGTTGTTATCGTCATCGCTCTTTGGACGAACTGAAGCAATCAGTTTCAACTTGATGCCAAACATCTCACGGTAAAGAATACCTTTCACGTGGAAGAAGAACGGAAGAACGAAGATTAAGCCAATGCCGTACATCATCGCAGCCACGATGAACATCAACATAACCATTAGGTAAATAGACGCGACTACAAATATCTTCTTGTTTACCGCTCTTAATGAAAGCAGCAGCGATTGCATTGGCGGCACTTTCTTATCACAAATCAGAAGAATTGAATGGCTGAACGCCAGTGAGAAGTAGATAGACAAGAACGGCAGAATCATACCTGCGATGCCTTGAAGCATTAGGCTAAACAAAGTCACTAGAATCACCGGAACCGTAAACTGCAAACCTTTACCGATGTGGCGTACTTTGGTTTGTAGGCCAGCTGCGTGGCTCATTGCCATTAAACAAATACCGGCATAGATAGGCGCGCTGATCACTTCATAGCTAAAGTTCGCAATAAAAATCGATTCAACGATTTGTGGCGTAAACGACTCTGGGTCGATAACCGCATCCAAGATAACCGCAGGATCACCAAGCTGTAGTTTTAGTGCGATATAAAAGATAGCGAGCTGGACAAACATCAAAGCAATAATCGCTGGGGAAAACGAAAGAAAGTGACTTATTGTATGTTTCCAAGCTTCTTGGAATACAGCCGTTGCTTTGAGCTCATAATCGCCAGAAAGTGCACGGTTGATACTACCGCCCAAATTAAAATCTTTTTCGATGTCGTTGTTCATATTGATACCTAGGTGTGCCGATTAAGCGAAGCCACCTAACTTATTGATAAAAAATTACCTTCATTATACTCATATGTCGGATACAAACTAAAATATGAATCTGTAACAAGGCTTGCTTTTGCGTCTTAATGGTTAATAATTAGACACTTGTTAGGGTGTAAACCCAGTAAATAACAGTATGGTAAAGGATGTTTACTTTTACCTGCGAAATTTTTTATCTTCGAAAGGTAAAAAATGCTTTGAATTCACGTTTTTGGTGATTATGATGCGCGCCTTAAAGGTGTATAGCAACAGGTCTCAAATAGAACCAAGGTGGAGAAAAACAGACGTTGAACGCTAAAAAATCAGTAGGAAAGCCAGTAGTACAGCTAACTGGCATCAGTAAAAGTTTCGATGGTAAGGAAGTCATCGGCAATCTGGATTTAAACGTAAATCATGGTGAGTTTCTCACGATTTTAGGCCCATCAGGTTGTGGTAAAACAACCGTGCTAAGAATGATTGCGGGTTTTGAAACGGCAGATAGTGGTCAAATACTATTAGCTGAACAAAACGTAACCCAAGTTCCTGCTGAACAAAGGCATGTAAACACTGTATTCCAAAGCTATGCCCTATTCCCGCATATGACCGTTTTCGACAATGTGGCATTTGGCTTACGCATGCAGAAAGTTCCAAACAGCGAGATTGAACCTCGTGTAATGGATGCTTTGAAAATGGTGCGTCTAGAACAAATGGCACAACGAAAGCCACACCAGCTATCTGGTGGCCAACAGCAACGTATCGCAATCGCTCGTGCTGTCGTTAATAAGCCTAAAGTTCTTTTGTTGGATGAATCTCTATCTGCTCTGGATTACAAACTACGTAAACAGATGCAAATTGAGCTGAAACAATTACAACGCCAACTTGGTATTACGTTCATTTTTGTAACGCATGACCAAGAAGAAGCGCTGTCTATGTCTGACCGTATTATTGTTATGCGTGATGGCGTGATTGAACAAGACGGAACGCCAAGAGAGATCTACGAAGAGCCTAAGAACCTATTTGTAGCGCGTTTCATTGGTGAAATTAACGTATTCGAAGCGACAGCGAAATCTCGTCAAGATGAAAAACGCATTGTTGCGACAATCGAAGGTGAAGAGTCCATTATCTATCACGATAAAGACGTCACACCGGGTCAAAAACTGCAAGTATTGCTTCGCCCTGAAGATCTTCGTATCGAAGAAATCAAAGAGTCTGAGCAACGCGGTATTGTTGGCCACATTGTCGAGCGAACCTATAAAGGCATGACATTAGATTCAGTTGTAGAACTTGAATCTGGTATGCGTGTCATGGTTAGCGAATTCTTCAACGAAGATGACCCTGATGTTGATCACTCACTGGGCCAAAAAGTTGCAGTAACTTGGGTTGAGAGCTGGGAAGTGGTATTAGAAGATGAGCAAGAAGTTTAATTTACAAAACGCAATTGTTGCTTTAATCACAGGTTGGTTAGTGCTGTTCGTGATGATTCCAAACATCATGATCATCGGTACTAGCTTCTTAACTCGTGATGAAGCGAACTTGATCGAGATGACCTTCACCCTCGATAACTACGTGCGTTTGGCTGACCCGCTGTATTTTAAAGTGTTGATGCACTCTTTCTATATGGCAATTGTCGCAACCCTACTTTGTTTAATTATTGGTTACCCGTTCGCTTACATCGTGGCAAAAATGCCTGCGAAGTGGCGTCCAATCATGTTGTTCCTAGTGATTGTCCCATTTTGGACTAACTCTTTGATTCGTACTTATGGATTGAAGATTGTACTGGGTACGCAAGGTGTCTTGAACAAAAGTTTGTTAGCGCTAGATATCATTGATAAACCGCTACGTATCATGTACTCAGAAACCGCAGTAATGATCGGTTTAGTGTACATCCTACTTCCGTTTATGATTCTGCCGCTGTATTCAGCGATTGAAAAACTGGACGATACGTACTTAGAAGCGGCTAAAGATTTAGGTGCGAACAAACTGCAAACGCTATTGAAAGTTGTACTACCACTAACAATGCCGGGCATTATTGGCGGCTGTTTATTAGTACTACTGCCAGCGTTAGGTATGTTCTACATCTCTGACTTATTAGGCGGAGCTAAGAACCTATTGATTGGTAACGTGATTAAGAGCCAAGTGCTCAACGCTCGAGACTGGCCGTTTGGTGCAGCGACGAGTATCGCACTGACTATGGCAATGGCTGTGATGCTGTATGCCTACTACCGAGCAGGTAAGCTATTGAACAAGAAAGTGGAGCTAGACTAATGGGGCGCACAGTTAAGTTCAGCTTTATGGCGCTGGTATACGCCTTTTTATACCTACCTATTATCGTATTGATCGCTAACTCGTTTAATGCCAATAAGTTTGGTATGAAGTGGGGTGGCTTCACCACTAAATGGTATGACGCGCTTATTAACAACGACAGCCTAATGCAGGCTGCGTGGCACTCGATCAACGTAGCGGTGTTCTCTGCAACAGCCGCAACGATTGTCGGGAGCCTTACAGCAGTAGCCCTATTCCGTTACCAATTCAAAGGTAAAGGCATCGTAAATGGCATGCTGTTCATCGTAATGATGTCTCCGGATATTGTAATGGCGATTTCGCTTCTTGCGCTATTCTTGGTAATGGGTGTGCAACTTGGGTTCTTTACCCTACTTGCTGCTCACATTACCTTCTGTCTACCGTTCGTTGTGGTAACGGTTTACAGTCGCTTGAATGGTTTTGATGTGAAGATGCTAGAAGCCGCAAAAGACTTAGGTGCAAGTGAATGGACGATTCTAAAACAGATCATTCTACCTCTTGCTAAGCCAGCGGTTGCTGCGGGTTGGTTATTGAGCTTCACTCTGTCTTTGGACGATGTGATCATTAGCTCTTTCGTAACCGGCCCAACGTATGAAATCTTACCACTGAAGATTTACTCAATGGTTAAAGTGGGTATCTCTCCTGAGGTAAACGCCCTAGCAACAGTGATGTTAGTGGTGTCGTTAATACTGGTGATCATTTCTCAGTTATTAGCGAGAGAAAAAATCAAGTAAGTCTCCTACTCTATACAGAGACTGGCTTGATTAAGAAGTTAAGAGACTTCAAGTTCAATAAAGTGTTAATCATAAACAGAATGGTAAATTGCCATTCTGTTTTTCTATCTACTGCCTTCGGGCAACGTTTAGTTTGGAGCTAACGTCAATGAAAAAATGGGCTACTCTATTAGCTGGTAGTGCATGTGCGCTTTCAATGTTATCTGCACCATCATTTGCAAAAGATAACAAAGAATTGGTATTCATGAATTGGGGACCTTACATCAACAGTGAGATTCTAGAACAGTTCACTGATGAAACTGGTATCAAGGTGATCTACTCGACTTACGAGTCGAACGAAACCCTGTACGCAAAGCTAAAAACACACAACAAAGGCTATGACCTAGTTGTGCCGTCGACTTACTTCGTATCTAAGATGCGTGACGAAGGTATGCTACAAAAGATCGACAAAACTAAGCTGAACAACTTCAAGAATCTAGATACTAACTATCTAGATAAGCCGTACGACCCAAGCAACGACTACTCTATTCCACACGTAGTTGCGATCACAGGTCTTGCTGTTAACACTGACATGTACGATCCAGAAGATTTCCAAAGCTGGGCTGATCTATGGAAGCCAGAGCTTGAAGGTCAACTGATGATGATGGACGACACTCGTGAAGTGTTCCACATCGCACTGCGTAAGTTAGGTTACTCTGGTAACACAACCAACGAAAAAGAGATCGACGAAGCGTACGCTGAGCTACAAAAGCTTATGCCAAACGTTCTAGTATTTAACTCAGACAACCCAGGCGCGCCTTACATGTCTGGTGAAGTGGGTCTTGGTATGCTGTGGAACGGTTCTGCTGCTGCAGCGCAAAACGAAGGTCTACCAATCAAACTGGTTTTCCCTAAAGAAGGCGGTATCGGTTGGGTTGATAACTTTGCGATTAGCTCTGGTGCGGTAAACGTAGAAGCAGCTCATAAGATGATTGATTTCCTACTTCGCCCTGAAATTGCTGAGCAAATTTCTCGTGACACAGGCTACCTAACGGCCGTTAAAGCGTCTAACGAGAAGTTCAAAGATAGCCCTGCGCTATTCCCATCGCAAGAAGACCTTGATCGTGTTGAATGGCAAGCTGCGGTTGGCGATAAGACAGTGAAGTACGAAGATTACTTCATGAAACTTAAAGCAGGTCAGTAATTTAGCTTATTATCTAACTGTGGCTAAGTAACCAGTTTACTTAACAGGTCAACGTAGATAATCAATAAGTTAAAAATAAGAATATCAATGAATAGGCAGCTTAGGCTGCCTATTTTATTATATCGCTGCTATAATATAGCGCGATTTTTCGAAATCCTTTACCTTGGGTTCACTACCCAGCTCCAAATCAAACAAATGAACGGAACAGTAATGAAAAAAACACTGTATACCGGCGCATTGTGTGCTGCTACTTTACTTTCTACACCCTCTTTCGCAGCTGACCAAGAACTGTATTTTTACAACTGGTCTGAATATATTCCAAATGAAGTACTAGAAGACTTCACAGAAGAGACGGGCATTAAAGTCTACTACTCAACTTATGAGTCTAACGAAAGCATGTACGCTAAGTTAAAAACTCAAGGTACGGGTTACGACTTAGTGGTTCCTTCTACTTACTTCGTTTCTAAGATGCGTAAAGAAGGCATGCTTCAAGAGCTTGATAAAACCAAGCTAAGCCACTTTGCAGATTTGGATCCAAATTACTTAGATAAGCCATTTGACCCAAATAACAACTACTCAATCCCATACATCTGGGGTGCGACGGGTATTGGTATCAACTCAGACATGCTAGACAAGTCTTCAGTTAAAAACTGGGGCGATCTGTGGGATACGCAGTGGGAAGGTCAACTGATGATGATGGATGACTCTCGTGAGGTTTTCCATATCGCTCTATCTAAACTGGGCTACTCTCCAAACACGACTAACCCTGAAGAAATCAAAGAAGCCTACGAAGAACTTCGTAAGCTAATGCCAAACGTATTGGTATTTAACTCAGATTTCCCAGCGAACCCTTACCTAGCAGGTGAAGTGTCTCTTGGTATGCTTTGGAATGGTTCTGCTTACATGGCACGCCAAGAAGGCGCAACGATTGACATTATCTGGCCAGAAAAAGGCGCTATCTTCTGGATGGACAGCCTAGCAATTCCAGCAGGCGCTAAGAACACTGAAGCGGCTCATAAGATGATCGACTTCCTTCTTCGCCCAGAGAACGCTGCGAAAATTGCTCTAGAGATCGGTTACCCGACACCAGTTAAAACCGCTTACCCTCTTCTTCCTAAAGAATTTGCTGAAGACAAGAACGTTTTCCCACCACAATCAGTGATGGATAACGGTGTGTGGCAAGATGAAGTTGGTGAAGCGAGCGTTATTTATGACGAGTACTTCCAAAAACTTAAAGTAAACAACTAAGTTATTGTTAGTTAAGAAGTTAAGTAAAAAAAGCGGCGTAAGCCGCTTTATTTTTTCAGATTCAGAAACTGATGTGTGTTATTAAAGACAAGGCTTAGGCCGTTAAAGAACCTTTCTCTGTACATAATAACTCGCCAACCAGTTTAGGCACCTCGATACTCGCCTTGCCGTAGCGCTTCTCTTCAAATTCACTTTCAACCGCACTTGGTTCGAGGTTTATCTCGATAGTATGTGCACCATGCATTTTCGCATCGTGAACAAAGCCTGCCGCTGGATAAACAACACCTGAAGTTCCGATAGAGATAAACAGATCCGCTTCTTCCAGTGCGGAATAAATGTCGCCCATTCTTAGTGGCATTTCGCCAAACCAAACAATATGTGGACGCATTTGTGCAGGGATTTGGCAGCAATGACAAAGTTCACCCGTTTCAATATCGCCTTTGTGCTCTACAACTTGATTGGATTCACTGCAACGCGCTTTTAAAAGTTCACCATGCATGTGAATAATGTTGTTGCTACCGCCTCTCTCGTGCAAATTGTCGATGTTTTGAGTAATGATGGTAACTTTGCCATCAAGCTTGTCTTCGAGCTCTCCTAGCGCCTTGTGGGCTGAATTGGGCTGAATGCTCTCACTTTGCAGGCCGTGACGACGCTTGTTATAGAAGGCTTGTACCAAGTCAGGATCTTTTGCGAACCCTTCAGGCGTCGCTACATCTTCGATTTTGTGGTTTTCCCATAGCCCGTCTTGTGCTCGGAATGTTTGTATCCCCGACTCTGCAGAGATGCCAGCGCCAGTAAGAATTACGATATTTCGATATGGGAAATGCATATAACGTCCTTTTAGATATGTCACTTTGTAACAGCTTAGCACTGTTCAAATTCCAACAATAGTTTTGGGGATTAGACCATAGTCTTAGGCAACTGAATTCATTGGCTATTTGTGACATAACTCGCTTGATAGTTGTGGTTGTTGTTACTCAAATTCTCTGTTTTGCTATCCATAGAAACAAAAAAGCGACCGAAGCCGCTTAGTTCTGTTCAACAGTTGTCTACTTGATGTGCTTTACCCCACCAAGTGAACAACGTTAGTCTTCGTTGATAGAAGAGATCTTATGGATAGAAAGATCCGCACCGTTGAATTCATCTTCTTCACTTAAGCGTAGGCCTGTTAGTTTGCTCAACACACCGTATACGATTAACGCGCCGACGAAAGCAACAACAACACCTGCGACTGTACCAATCAACTGAGAAGCAAAGCTCACGCCGCCTAGACCCCAGAAAGCTTGTTGGCCGAAGATACCAGCAGCAACGCCACCCCAGGCACCACATACGCCGTGTAGAGGCCATACACCCAGTACATCATCGATCTGTGTTTTGTTTTGCATATAAGTAAATAGGTAAACAAACAGCGCACCTGCCACACCGCCCGTCACCAAAGCGCCAAGTGGGTGCATCAAATCTGAGCCCGCACAGATAGCGACGAGACCAGCCAAAGGACCATTGTGGATGAAGCCCGGGTCATTTTTACCTGCAATTAGAGCCGCAAGAATACCGCCAACCATGGCCATGAGAGAGTTCATTGCCACGAGACCGCTGATGCCATTGATCGCTTGAGCTGACATCACGTTAAAGCCAAACCAACCCACACATAAGATCCAAGAGCCTAGTGCTAAGAATGGGATATTCGATGGTGCGAAGTTGGTGTGTTTGCCTGCACGGATTCGACCTTTACGCATCCCTAAGAAGTAAACTGCGACCAAAGCAATCCAACCACCTACGCCGTGAACCACTACCGAGCCTGCGAAGTCATGGAACACGTAACCAAACTGACCTTCTAGCCAATCTTGGAATCCAAAGTTGCCGTTCCAAATGATGCCTTCAAAAAATGGATAGATGAAACCAACCGTAAACAGTGTCGCAATCAAAATTGGATAGAAACGAGCACGCTCTGCGATACCACCAGAAACAATCGCAGGAATTGCCGCTGCGAATGTCATTAGGAAGAAGAACTTAACCAGTTCATATCCGTTGCCTTGCGAAAGTGTTTCTGCGTCTGCAAAAAAGTGTGCACCGTACGCAACCCAGTAACCGATAAAGAAGTAAGCAATGGCGGAGACACCAAAGTCGGAAAGGATCTTAACCAGCGCGTTGACTTGGTTCTTCTTTCGAACGGTACCGACTTCTAGAAATGCAAAGCCAGCGTGCATCAAGAAAACCATGATGGCGCCGAGTAATAGGAATAAAGTATCTGAACTTTGGGTAAGGGTTTGTACTGCACTATGAACTTGAGTCACCGTTTCACTCATTAAAGCATTCTCCTTCGCTTTATCTGATTTGCACTGATATCGTGCGATTCAATGTTGTAATTAATTAAAGACTCAACAGTGAACGCAAGATGCGTTCCAAGTGTGTGGTGTAATTTTCGTGCAACAGTTTTTGCTTTTAACTTACTGATTAATTGATAATAAATTTATCGGTGCACTTTCTTGGTTCTTAATGAGCGTGAAAATGGAAACAAGAATTGCACCAATTAAGGGAGTTGCACCATATTGAAGCGGTCAATACTATGCTTCATTAAGTTTCGTTGCTGATTAGAAACAAAAAGCCCAATGACCGAAATCATTGGGCTTTCAAAAGGACTATTGTGCTAGATAATTCGCTATCTAGTGAGCCGATACTCGACTACAAGTTTGGACCTGTTGTCGGGTTTTGCGGTAGGTTTTGACTTAAACGCTGCATACCTTGATACATACGAATAAACCAAACCACAATCGCAACACCACCAAACAACATGCCTACATACGGGATGTAGTAAGCGATGTCATCGATAATGTGGTTTTGATACCAGTAATCGTTCACACCAATCAACACCCCATTAGAGGTCGCAACCGTCACGATAAGCACAACAAAGAACGTCAGGTTCAAGAAGAACGAGCGAATCAAGCCGTAGTAATGAGTATCCACTACTTCACCATCTTCGCCTTTGTCTAAACGATAACCCGCGTAGATAATCGCAATCACACCAGAGATAAGACAAGTAAATGGCGTAAAGCAGCTTAGTATGTAAGCGACCCAAATACCTTTATGAGGTTTGTTCATTCTTATTCACCCCTTCCGTTTTCTCTGTTGCTGCGTTAGCGCTTTGTTCAACGCCGTTTTTCTCTTGTTCCATCACTTCTTTGTACCAAAGATCATGGTGCTCTTTAGCCCAAGTCTCATCAACTTCGCCTGTTACCATGCCTTCTAGTGCCCCTTCCATACCGAACAAGCCGATGTAGATGTGGAACACAAAGCCACAGATAAGGATCAAAGCAGCCAACATGTGGACTAGGTTTGAAAGCTCCATATCACGACGCGTTTGACCGAAGATTGGGAAGTCTAAAACCAAGCCACTGATCGCAGCCACACTACCCATTACAATCAATAGCCAGAACAGCGCTTTTTCACCCGCGTTCGAAAACTCTGCAGATGGATGAGAACCTTTATGTTTCCCAACCATACCGCCCAGTTTCATGAACCACTGTACATCGACCATCTTGAAAATAGACTTGCGCCACCACTTGATGAGAACAGCCATCAACAGCACATAGAAAATCGGGCCGATGTAGTTGTGGTATTGCTTCGCCAATAGAACGATGAAGCCCCAAAGGTCTGTTGGAATGTACGGCTTCAAGAAGTGCTTACCGTAAACCAACATCAAACCACTGAACGCCAGTGTTAAGAAGGTAAACGCCATACTCCAGTGCAATGCACGGTCTAGTCGAGACCAACGTTTGATCTTACGGCCTGTTCTTGGCGCGCTTAGCATTAGCGGGCCAATCACAACGTACATCAAAGTCACGAAAGCAATACTGCCAAAGATAGCGACGGCACCGGCTGGTGACATCCACTTCTCTTTCAATATGTACCACGTTTGACCTGGAGTACTGATCAACACACCATGCTCAGCTGATTGAGATGTGGTGTAACCTTCCTCACCGTTTCTCACTTGTCGCCAAAAATCGGCGCCAGCAAGTTGTGTGATTTCTCGTTGAGCAGAGCTCGATTGAGTTTGTGATGAGTTCGTCTCAGATGCATGACTCATAGGAGAAAGCATTGTTAGTGCTGCCAACATTGGCAGCACTACAAGGAAGAGACGCTTAAACATTGTAAGCATATGTCTCTCCTACTTAGCTCTTAGTCGCATCGTAAGAAAGGTCGTTGCCGTCTGTCCAACCTGCACCTTTCGCACCACGTTCAACAACACGCTGACGGAAAACATCAGAAACTTTCTCTGCGTCACCCGCTAGCAGTGCCTTAGTTGAACAAAGCGAAGCACACATTGGCAGTTTGCCTTCAGCAATACGGTTCGCACCGTATTTTTGACGCTCTTCCACAGAACCTGGCTCTGTTTCAGGGCCGCCAGCACAGAAGGTACATTTGTCCATCTTACCGCGCTCACCAAATGCTTCCTGTTTAGGGAATTGAGGTGCGCCAAACGGACAAGCAAACAAGCAGTAACCACAACCGATACATAGATCTTTATTGTGAAGTACGATGCCGTCTTCTGTATGTTCAAAACAGTCTGCAGGACAAACTGCCATACATGGCGCATCAGTACAGTGCATACATGCTACAGAGATAGAGTTTTCACCCGGCTCACCGTCGTTCAGTGTGACAACGCGGCGACGTTGAATACCCCATTCCAGAGCATCATCATTTTCATTCTTACATGCAGTGACACAACCGTTACATTCGATACAACGTTTGGTGTCACAAAGAAATTTCATTCTAGCCATTTTAAGACTCCTTACGCTTTACGAATATTACAAAGGGTTACTTTCGTTTCCTGCATCAACGTGACAGGGTCGTAACCGTATGTGGTTGCTGTATTGGCTGCTTCGCCAATAACGTAAGGATCAGTGCCTTCTGGGTATTTAGAACGCAAATCTTCGCCTTGGAACTTACCACCGAAGTGGAATGGGATGAATGCCAGACCCGGTTTCACACGACGTGTAACCATCGCTTTCACCTTGATACGGCCTTTCTCTGCACCCTCAACCCAAACATCATCGCCATCTTTAAAGCCAATGTCGTTTGCATCTTTAGGGTTCACTTCAACAAACATCTCTTGTTGTAGCTCTGCTAGCCAAGGATTAGAACGTGTCTCTTCACCACCACCTTCGTACTCAACCAAACGACCAGACGTAAGAATAATCGGGTATTCACCAGACTTATCTTGGTCTTGAATGGATTTGTAAAGCGTAGGAACACGGAAGATTGCTTCCTTGTCATCCCACGTTGGGTAGTCAGCAACTAGATCTCGACGTGGTGTGTAAAGTGGCTCACGGTGTAGTGGCACTCTGTCTGGGAATGTCCAAACAATCGCACGTGCTTTCGCATTACCAAATGGGATACAGCCGTGTTTAATTGCCACACGTTGGATACCACCTGAAACGTCAGTCTTCCAGTTTTTGCCTTCAGCAGCCGCTTTCTCTTCTGCAGTTAGATCATCCCACCAACCCAGTTGTTTCAGTAGTTTGTCACTGAACTCTGGGTAGCCGTCTTTGATCTCACAGCCTTTCGAGTAGCTGTCTTCTGCCAGTAGGCTTTGACCTTCAAACTCAACACCAAAACGAGTACGGAAGTTACCACCACCTTCAGCAACCGTCTTAGACGTATCGTAAAGGATGTGTGTACCCGGATGTTTCATCTCTGGTGTGCCCCAACATGGCCAAGGTAGACCGTAAGTCTCGCCATTTGCTGGACCCCCTTCTGCTTCTAGAGACGTTTTGTGGAATGTGTGCCAATTCTGTTGGTGTTCTTTCAAACGCTCAGGGCTTTGGCCTGTGTAGCCGATTGTCCACATACCTTTGTTGAATTCACGTGTAATATCTTCAATCAGTGGTTGGTTGTTCTCAACACGGATGTTTTTGAACAGCTGATCAGAGAAACCAAGCTTCTTAGAAAGCAGGTACATGATTTCGTGGTCAGGTTTAGATTCGAATAGAGGATCAACAACCTTGTCACGCCACTGTAGAGAACGGTTTGACGCCGTTACACTGCCGTAGGTTTCAAACTGAGTCGTTGCTGGTAGCAGGTAAACGCCGTCGGTACGATCATTCATTACCGCTGCAACCGTTGGGTATGGGTCAACAATAACCATCATATCCAGCTTCTGCATCGCTTTTTTCATCTCTGGACCACGAGTTTGAGAGTTCACCGCGTGACCCCAGTAGAACATGGCACGGATGTTTTCGCGTTGGCGAATCTTGTCTTTGTCTTCAAGTACGCCATCAACCCAACGAGATACAGGAATACCTGCACTGTTCATTGGTTTTTGACCGCCGTATGCGTTGTCGTCGAAACGGCCTTTCACCCAGTCAAAGTCGATATCCCAAACTTTTGACCAGTGACGCCAAGAACCTTCAGACAAGCCGTAGTAGCCTGGAAGTGTGTCTGACAGTACGCCAAGGTCAGTTGCGCCCTGTACGTTATCGTGACCACGGAAGATGTTTGCACCGCCGCCTGATTTACCGATGTTACCTAGCGCAAGCTCAAGTACACAGTAAGCGCGTGTGTTGTTGTTACCAGTCGTGTGCTGAGTACCACCCATACACCAAACGATACAACCCGGACGGTTTTCAGAAAGTAGTTTCGCGGTGTGGTATACGTCTTTTTCACTAACACCAGTTACGCGTTCAACTTCTGCTGGGTTCCACTTCGCGACTTCTTCACGGATCTCGTCCATGCCGAATACACGTTGTTTAATGAACTCTTTGTCTTCCCATTGGTTTGCAAAGACGTGCCATAACACACCCCAGATAAACGCAACGTCAGAACCTGGACGAAGAGAAACGTAGTGATCTGATTTCGCAGCAGTACGCGTACGACGAGGATCCGCAACAACGATCTTACAGTTGTTCTTCTCTTTCGCGATCAAGATGTGTTGCATCGCTACTGGGTGAGCTTCTGCTGGGTTTGAACCAATGAACAGCATCGATTTACAGTTGTGCATGTCATTGAACGAGTTTGTCATTGCACCGTAACCCCAAGTGTTCGCAACTCCGGCTACTGTGGTTGAGTGACAAATACGTGCTTGGTGGTCAACGTTGTTGGTGCCCCAAAGCGAAGCCATCTTACGGAATGCATAAGCTTGCTCGTTACTGTGTTTCGCACTACCTAGGAAGTAAACTGAATCAGGGCCAGACTCTTTACGAAGTTCTAGCGCTTTGTTACCGATCTCTTCAATCGCTTGTTCCCAAGAAAGCTTCTTCCACTTACCGCCTTCCAATTTCATTGGGTACTTAAGACGACGTTCACCGTGGCCGTGCTCACGAAGTGCTGCACCTTTCGCACAGTGTCCACCAGCGTTGAATGGGTGATCGAATGCAGGCTCTTGACCTGTCCATACGCCATTTTGAACTTCAGCGTAGATACCACAACCCACAGAACAGTGAGAACAGATAGTACGTTTCACTTCTGTTTTCGCTTCTGGATCGACTGATTTAGCCTGTGCTTTCTTCATCATACCTGGTGCAAATAGACTTGCGCCTACCACTGCGCCACCAGCAGCTAATGAAGTGTTTTTCATGAAGGCACGTCGAGACACACCTAGCTGATTGGTTTCTTTGCTCACACTATCGGAGCGTTTGACAAGTTTCATCCGTTATCTCCTAAAGTGTGTCGTAGTAATCGCGAATGTGTTGCGTCTCACGATACCCTGTCTTCTTCACGTCTTCTTTCGAAATTTCAACAGTTTCTGAAGCGGTTGCCACTTTAGTTGTACCAGCGACAACGGCACCAGCAACGGCTGCAGTCGTCAAGCCTTTGAGTAGATCCCTACGGCTTGTATTTATATCTTTATTATCTTTCATCATTGCTTCCTTACCTTACGGTAGATCTTTTTTTGGAGGCTTAATGCCCCTCTATCGATATAATCGCGTACTGCTCGATTACTCGTAATCAGTGACGTTTTTCACATCAATCTTTAATTTGTGCTTACTGCTTTTTGTATTCACGCTAAAACGCACTTGTTCTAACGTTAAGAATGCTTCACATAGTTGAGCGGCCGATTTGTAGAAGTTCGCGCTTTCTGCCCCTTCAAGCTGACGCGTGAAAGAGTTAAACCAAGGGCCAAGGTGCTTATTGAATACCGCCTGTTGCAGTGCTTCTTCTTCAGCCGTTAGCATCGCCATCACTTCACACAGTGCTGCGATATGATCTTCCGGCTCTTTCACTTGATCGTCACGCTCAATGCCTAAAAGCTCTAAGTCATGACGAATCTCTGCCAATGGTTTTTCCATCATGGCGCCAGTGCGATGCCAAGAACCAAATGGAACGACTTCTCCACGCCCAATACCGATGAACAAATCTTGATATTCGTCTTCAAGAGCTTCACGGTTTGATTCTGTTGCCGCTTGTTGAATGGCAATCCAAGCCTTTTGCATTGCGCTTTCAGACGCTTCAATATCGAGTGTTTTTAGAAAGTCGATCACCTCTTCAGAAGGTGCGCTGCGAAACAGTGCGGATAGAACCAAATAGATCTCAGTTCTTAGTGTCTGTTCTTGTGCCTGATCCAAATTCGTTTCCAAGGCTAACTCCTAGTATTTCAATTGTTTCAATGGGTCTTGAGCCATTGAATCGAACATATCCACCACACGGCAGTCTTCACACATAGCAATACGATTAATCGCTGCTTCATCTGAAAAGTGAGAGTGACCGCGTAACTTGTTCTGTAACATGTCAATCATAGACTGAGGTGCGAATGGCTTATGACAACGAATACATTCCGCTGCTTTCTCTTCATGAATTACAACAGCCTTCTGACGCTCTTCTTTAACCCAATTCATGCGAGGCGTTAGAGTCAGAACATTTTCAGGACATGCTTTTTCACACAAGCCACATTGAATACAGTCTTGTTCTACAAACTTAAGTGATGGAGACGCGCCGTCGGTATGAAGCGCACGTGTCGGACACACAGCCACACAACTCATACACAAAGTACAATCTTTGCTTTCACACGAAACGTTGCCGTAAGGTGCGTTTGACGGAAGCTCAACAATATTTTCAACAGGAATACGAGCTGAAGACATCGCATCAAGTGCTGTAAATAGACGTTGGCGCTTGTTGCCTTGAAGATCGCCAAGTGCAAGGTCGAATGAATCCACACAAAGTGTTGGAGGACCTTCACGTAGAGATTCTAAGTACAGAATATCGATGGTTTCTTTTGGAATACCGATTTGGTCTAGCAGTTCTTGTGCGATCCCTACTTCGTTATTCAGAACTCGAATGATCGTTTCTGGCATAAAGCGAGATGCGGCAAACAGAACCTGAGTTGCGCCATTAACTAAAGCTGCAAACCAAGTATCGATACCAATAGATGGCAGTTCTTCTACGACAATTGGAATCACGTTATCTGGTAGCGCTTTAAGAGCCATCACGTTGTAAGTCTCATGACGTGAGCTACAGATAAGTACGATTGGATCCAGACCACCCGCTTGCTCGTAGTTAGCTAGCGTACGTTCAATGAATTTTTGAGTATCGTCAGGGTTAGGTAATGCGTAAGAGATAGCTTCTGTCGGACAGCTCGTTGCACACGTACCCACGCCTTGACATAGGTAAGGGTTAATCTCGATCTTATGACCCGTCTTATCTGAGCCTTCACTTGAAAGTGCACCAGCAGGACAAGCATCAACACAACGCTCACAACCTTTAACACCACGAGAACTGTGTGCACATAGGTCTGTGTCCAAACGGAAGAACTTAGGCTTATCAAACGTGCCCATTAACGTAGGAATTTCTTCTAACGCTTCAGCCAGTTTTGGATAACCACGACCTACTGGGTAATAACCAGGAACAGGCACTTCTTCAGTCATGCAGCTATTCAGACATAAGTCCAAAACCACATCAAAACAGTCATGATTGATTGCTACTTTTGCAAGGTTATTGGTTCGGCCTTTGTTTTCGATTAGAACTTCGAACGTACCAAGGAACCCTGAAACCTGAACAGCATTTGCGTAGTAAAGCTCTGACTCAGTATTCGTTGCCTTCACACCATCTGTCGAAAGCAGTGTTAGGCTTGTTAACTGAGGTAATTGAGCCGCAGCACTTTCAATGATCGCAGTTGGACCAATAACAAGTGTATTACCGCCGCTTTCGTAGCTAACAGTAGGTGGAATCAGATTTGTTAACTCAACTGTATTTTCAAATGCATACAGTCTTGCTTTAGCGTTATTTGAATTTGCTTGTTCTAATAATTGTTTAAGCATTGCTCAGTTCCATCTTTGGACATGGATAATCTGTTCAACCTTTATTGTAGTAAGCGAGAGAGAACTTGCTGAGTAATCCGTTAACAACTAACCCTTTAGCCAGTGTGTCGTTCGTCAGACCGTGAACTCGTCTATCTACAAAAAAGTTGATAATGAACGTTATTTTGCAAATGCCATGCCAATTTAATATACATTATATTTCAGTGATTTAATCCTATATAACGTTTATTGTGCGTATAAAAAAACCGCTTGAGACATTTTGTCGCAAGCGGCTCATTGAGTGTTTAGTCAAAATGTACCTATTCTTTGTGTGGTATATTTTGTCCCATCTTTTTCAGGTCAGCTTCGTCTGACATTGTAGCGTCAACATCTGATACTGTATTTTTATACAGTTTATTTTCTTGTTCTGTTATTTCGTCAATTTCTGACGTTTCAAGTTCATTATCAGATACCTCAATATCGCTTTCAGAATTTTCTAAAACTTCACCTTCGTCTTTATTATCAATGATTTGCTCTTCTTCTGGCGCAGTTTCTTCTTCCGTTTTGTCTTTAACCCAATCACGCAAGGTTTCCGCAACCCCTTCAGAAAGAGACTTTAAATTACTGTAATCGTCGTCGTAATCATCTAAACCATCACGAACGTTGAACTCTTCTGAGAGGAATAATTTACGCAATGCCGCTTTTTTTACGCTTTCTGAAGCTTCTGACACCAATAATTGAGCAACAGACAAGTCTTCAGTCGTTTCTGATGCTATCTCCTGAGAGTCAATAGTTTGAGAATCGACAGCGTGTTCTGGAGACTCTTTTTCCAAAGTTCCACGTTCTAGTGACTCCGATGTTTCTGCGTCTATAGATGAAGCAGCAAACGAAGTCTTTGCGGAAGTAAGCTCAGTTTCCTCAAGCGTTTGTTGCGCTTCTATAGGTTGGTCGGTTGATTCATCAAGCTTTCGTTGAGACCAACGGCTAAAAAAGTTAGTTGCCATTTGATCGACCCGCGCCTTTACGTTTCTTACGTCTTGCTTCTAATAACTCACCATGACGACCGATGAACGCTTCCATCCAAGCTTGTACAGGTAACGGAATGTCGTATGAAAGGACTTGGTTGTCACCGTCCATGTATTGCCCTGCAACGGTTTGTGATGCTGTAAGTAACTGAATGACGGGCTTAACGCCTGAATCGACATTATCCATCACTAAGAAAAGCTTAGGTTGCTGAGAGCTTAGATTGAAGCGGTAGTCGGTACGTTCGTCTTTGTGTAACTGAAGCAAACATACGTCTGGGGTTTCATGTTCAGGTGATAATTCAAAACCGATGAGTTCCCATTGAGTTGTTACCCAAATGCCAGTTTTGATCTCTTTCTCTATTCTTTGGACACCTATTGGCCAAGCTGATTCTGTTTTTTCGTAGTGTTCTTGGAATTCTTTTATCTCAGACATACTGCACCCAATTGATTTTCTTTATTCTGATCGTACGTAGGACATTTTGTACTTCGCATAATCATATACCCTCTACAAAGCAATAAACACGCCAATACATTTTAAGTCCTGCTCCGTCTTTAGTGCGTTTGTCGTAAAGTTACCCCTATAACGTTAGTCGATCGCGCTGGTTTGAGACAGTTAGTCTCGGTGAACTCTCATATTTTGCGCTATTTTAATCGAATGCTTCATGTTTTCTCGAATAGCCGCTATTTTGGAATGAGAATTGCTAAATGCTTGAGTTAAAGCTAAGACTGACTAAGTGACAGAGAACGCATGTATTCTAAAGAGTCGTATGATGACTCTTGCCTAACTTCTTATCCCTTATAATCGCTATCTCATTAAGTAGGACGTGACTGTGGTAAAACCAAACATAATAAAAACCAGTGAAAACCCACTTCAGACCATCGAAGTTGAAGTGTTTGATGAATATGGCGAAAAGCTAACGAAACAAATTGCGTGCGAGCGCCCTCTTACCGTTATGTTGAACTGGAAAGAGATCGTAACTCTAATGACATTGGGTTCACGCCCGGAAGCATTAGTCTTGGGTTATTTGAAAAACCAAAGCTTCCTTTCTGATCCAGAAGCCGTTGAATCAATCATCATCGACTGGGAAACCAGCTCAGCAGCGGTTATCACCAAAGAAGATACGAGCCAACTTGAGCAAGCGCTTAAGAAGAAGACAGTTACCTCTGGCTGTGGCCAAGGTACCATGTATGGCAACGTGATGAAGCAATTGGAAGATTACCAAGTGCCTCAAACCAAGATTAAGCAATCTGAAATCTATACGGCTCTAGAAGCGCTGACTCATTATAACGACACCTACAAGAAAGCGGGTGCGGTTCATGGCTGTGCTGTTTGCAAAGACGACAAGGTTCTATCGTTTGTTGAAGATGTTGGCCGACACAATGCCGTTGATACATTGGCTGGTGAGATGTGGCTTAACAAAGAGACAGGTGAAGATAAGATCTTCTACACCACAGGCCGTTTAACGTCTGAGATGGTGATTAAGGTTGCGCAGATGGGAATCCCTGTTCTACTGTCACGCTCTGGCGTTACACAAATGGGCTTAGATTTAGCGCAGAAGTTCGGCATCACTACGATTGCTCGCGCTAAAGGTTTACGCTTCCAAGTGTTCACGGGTGCAGACAAGATTGACTTTGATGTGAAAGGTGAATAATCAGCAGTCGGAAAAAAGCGTAGGTTTGATTGGTGATTCACTAACCGCTTCTAATTGTAAAGTTCTGATGTAAATAGTTAGTGACCCATCAAGGATAAATACATAGAAACTTAGCTAGATACAAAAACGCCGTCATGCTTTTTAGTATGACGGCGTTTTTAATTTTCAATTTATAGCTTAATTTCCAACGCATAGAGTTGAAAACTAAGGCTAACTTAAAGCTTAGCCGCGTGCTTTCAAGAACTCAGCGTAAGTACCGCGGAAATCGTTGATCTTGCCATCTTTGATTTCAAGGATACGAGTTGCAAGCGAGTCTACGAATACACGGTCGTGAGATACGAAGAACAATGTGCCTTTGTAGTTCTCAAGAGCCAAGTTAAGCGCTTCGATAGATTCCATATCCATGTGGTTTGTTGGCTCATCCATTAGCAGGATGTTTGGTTTATGCATCATGATCTTACCAAGAAGCATACGACCTTGCTCACCACCAGAGATAACCTTTACAGATTTCTTAATGTCGTCTTGACCAAATAGCATACGACCTAGGAAGCCACGAACAACTTGCTCGTCTTCGCCTTCTTGGCGCCATTGGCTCATCCAATCAAACAAGTTCATGTCTGTCTCGAAATCGTGTGCGTGATCTTGAGCGTAGTAACCGATGTTTGAGTTTTCAGACCACTTGTACTCACCTGTGCGAGGCTCAAGAGCGCCAGCTAGTGTGTTAAGTAGTGTTGTTTTACCCACACCGTTCTCACCGATGATAGCAACACGCTCACCTACTTCGAAAATACCGTCGAACTTGTTGTATAGGTCTTCTTCAAAACCTTGAGATAGGTTTTCAACCACAAGTGCGTTACGGAATAGCTCTTTAGACTGTTCGAAACGGATGAATGGGTTTTGACGGCTAGACGCTTTAACTTCGTCTAGTTGGATCTTATCGATCTGCTTAGCACGTGACGTTGCTTGCTTCGCTTTAGATGCGTTAGCAGAGAAACGAGATACGAACGTTTGAAGTTCAGCAATTTGTGCTTTCTTCTTAGCGTTGTCAGACAGTAGACGCTCACGAGCTTGAGTCGCAGCCGTCATGTACTCATCGTAGTTACCTGGGAATAGACGAAGTTCGCCGTAATCAAGGTCAGCCATGTGTGTACAAACAGAGTTTAGGAAGTGACGGTCGTGCGAAATGATGATCATTGTGCAGTTACGTTGGTTTAGCGTGTCTTCCAACCACTTGATGGTGTCCATGTCCAGGTTGTTCGTTGGTTCGTCAAGAAGCATGATATGCGGGTCTGCAAACAGTACTTGAGACAATAGAACACGAAGTTTCCAACCCGGTGCTACTTCGCTCATCAGACCGAAGTGCATTGATTCTTCAATACCTACCGCTAGAAGAAGCTCACCAGCTTTAGCTTCTGCCATGTAACCGTCCATTTCAGCGAACTGAACTTCAAGGTCAGCCACTTTCATGCCGTCTTCTTCGCTCATTTCTGGCAAAGAGTAAATGCGGTCACGCTCTTGCTTAATAGCCCAAAGCTCTTTGTGACCCATGATAACCGTGTCGATTACCGTGAATTCTTCGTAAGCAAACTGGTCTTGGTTTAGCTTAGCAACGCGCTCGTTTGGATCGTAGCTTACGTTACCAGCACTTGGCTCAAGTTCACCAGATAGGATCTTCATGAACGTCGATTTACCACAGCCATTCGCGCCGATTAAACCGTAGCGGTTGCCTTCGCCGAACTTAACTGAAATATTTTCGAAAAGTGGCTTAGCGCCGAATTGTTGGGTGATATTTGCTGTGGAGATCAATGCCATTACCTTTTTAATGTGAAAAACGCCGCAACGTTACTTGTTCAGGGCTTTAACTGCAAGTATTGATTGCAATTACTGGCCATTAAGTGAGTGATAACCTAGCCAAATCATAGTTTGAACTGACTCACATTTTTGGTTTTCTATTTATCGCCGTAAAACCGTCGATTTTAAGGAAAAACAAAATATCGAACAGCGCACCATAATGGGCGGTATATAACGTCCCAAATCATGCCAACCATTGAATATATCGTATGCTGATTGGTCACAGTAAAAGCCAACCCGATCAACGCAACAGAAGACATAATAAAGATGCTCAAATACTAGCCTAATCCCTGACAATTTCATGACAAAATCGCTCGAAACAGGAATAAAGTACTCGCCCCCGACACGGGGTTGGATTTCACAAAGTCAGATTATCTAACTATAGTAATCCTAACCTCATAATTCTAAGAGACTTTTATGCGTTCACTATCGCGCTTCTTAATCCTCACTTTGGCCATTCTCTCTTGGCCTAGTCATGCCAACTTGGAATATGACTTACAATCTCAGCCGCAGGTATCCGATTCTGCTGTTGATCTCGATGATCGAATTGATTCGTTACCCGACCCCCTCTTTATGGAACCGTCGGACAGACGCCAAGTCAATATATTGCTCGCTGAAGTGCTACAAGTTCAAAAGCAGGAAATCAAAACCTTCGAGCAACAGATAAAAGCCTACAGAGCGAACAACGACGCCGATCAATGGTTTGCCGTTCAAACCAGTTACGTCACTTTGAATAGCTTGAATGTGAGCAAGCAACACCTGTTAGAGCAGACGAATTCCGCTAATAAAGAGCGCCTAACGGGTTTTGGCCCCTACGGCGTAACTCAATTTAAGCAAGAGTGGGAATTAACCAAGCTCAACATTGAGTATCTTGTTTACTTCCAAATTCGTAGCTTTAAAGCGCTCGTTAAAGACATCTTTATTTCGCCAGTGCCTGTGATTGGTGCATCGTTAAAAGTGTTGTTTATCTATTTTGGTTTAGCGTGGTGGCTTGCCAATAGCACTCGTTTGATTGAGTTGTTCAGAATTAATTTTCTTGAAGCGAAAACGAACCCTCCATTTTTAGTACGTGTGATCTGGTACATCAGCCGCGCTGATCGTGCGATTGCTTGGTTAATTGCGATTACGCTTTCTCTAAGAGTGCTCTCCAGCATCCCTAGCCTGCAACACCTGATTTTCCTTGAGATCTTCACTTGGTGGATTCTAGGTGGTTCGATTGCTATCAGCTTTATTTTGGAATTTGCGTATCGTTTGGGCCGCACATCTAATCAAGAAGTGATTGCGCTGCGCCTATCGACCATTCGCCGTTATGTTTGGAGCTTCATTGTTGCGGGTGTGACTTTGCAAATATCGAGTATCACGCTAGGCAAAGGCACTATCTATAGCTGGATCTACAGCGCCCTATTTTTCTGGTTTGTACTGGTTACCATTTCAGTGCTTAGATTATGGCGTGCGAAAGTCTTCGATACGCTGCAACACATCTCTGATCGTCCGGTATGGGTGAACTGGGCAGTAAACCGCAAGGATACCTTCTTACTTAATATATTGGCGACGGCCATTGGCATCGTATGGTTGAGTGTTTACAACTTCCAACACCGCATCATGGCCTTACTGTCTAATTACACACTGTTTAGCCAAGCTTTGGCGTACCTGTTTAGAATTGAAGTGGCTAAGCAGTCTGACCTTGACAAGAATCAGCAAAACTTGGTTCGAATCAAAGGCGATCAAACCTATGAATACATTCTTCCGGGTAATATCGACAGTACGTTGATAGATTACGCGGGAGATGAAATTAAGCAGTTATCACGCTACTTAATGTCAGACAGCCCGGCTATCTGTATTGTGTCTGGCGAACGTGGTGTCGGCGCGACAACGCTGCTATATACCTTACTGCACAAAGTCTTTAACGCTGAGCCTGTATACGTGAGTTGCCCTTATGCGGGTTACCAAGAGCTTTTAGCGCATTTAGCCGTGAGCATTGGCTTGGACGAAGAAGCGACTGAAATTCAAATATTAGCGCATCTTCGTAAGAGCAATACCACTTACCTTATCGCGATTGATAACGCACAACGACTGGTGCAACCAATGGTCGGTGGCCTGTCTGATTTGATTCGTTTGACCAACCTTCTGCGTCGTTCTAAAAAGAACCACCGTGTCGTGATATCGATCGCCAAATCAAGCTGGCGGTTTGTCGATCGAGCGCGTGGCGAACGTTTGCTGTTTGACTTGGTGTGTTTCCTTCCGCGTTGGACAGAGAAACAAGTCGGTGAGCTTCTAAATAGCCGTATTAATACGGAGCTTGAGAAGCCGTTATCGTTTGATGGTTTGGTGGTGCCTAAACAGTGGGACCAAGATGACATGAGCGAGGAAGATCGCGCACGCCAAGGCTTCTACCGAATCTTGTGGCATTACTCTGATGGTAACCCTACCGTTGCGTTGCGCTTCTTCCGACTCTCATTGAATCGAAACAAAGAGACAGATCAAGCCGTGGTGCGCTTGTTCCATGTACCAGAAGCACAAGAACTAGAAAACATGCCAAAACCTATGCTGGCTGTGCTTCGTTCTATCGTGCAGTTGGAAATCGCGTCTCCGGAAGTCTTGTCTGATTGTACGCAGCTAAGCACGGCTGAGATAACCGGCATTCTGCGTTACTTTGAAAGCCGTGGTTATATTGGTTGGCATGAAGAAAAGGCTCGAATTTCCGAGCATTGGTTCCGCCACATTACTAACGTTCTCGACCGTCAACATCTACTGGTGAAGTAAAATGAAGAAGTTATTTATCCTACTATTTGTTGGCTTGGCAAGTGCTGTCAGTTTCCCGATCTTTGCGACGGAAGAGTTAGCCAATGTAGAAAACATCTCAAAGATAGCGAGTCTAGTGCGATGGAGCGGCGTGTTCTTCTCCATGATCGTTATTGCTGCGATGTGGTTACTGCTTAAGTTTATCAACTCGATGGTGACCAGTTTTGGTAGCCAATTCGTGCAATACCGAATGCTGCTACAGAAACTGCAGTCGTTTACTCAGTTCTTTATCTATGTGAGCACAGGTCTTATCGTGTTCATGATGAGCTTTAGAATCAACGACCAAATACTGGCTTTGATTGGTGGTACCCTCGCCGTGTCAGTCGGCTTTGCGCTTAAAGATTTGGCAGCTTCATTCATCGCGGGCATCACGGTAATGATTGATAGGCCCTTTCAAGTTGGTGACCGCGTCACGTTCGAAGGCAACTACGGTGATATCATTACCATTGGTTTGCGTTCAGTGCGAATGAGAACCCTGAACGATGACATCATTACCATTCCGAACAACAAGTTCTTAAATGAAGTGACCACCAGTGGTAACTACGGTGCGTTGGACATGCAGGTGGTGATTCCGTTTTACGTTGGTATGGATGAAGACATCACCCTAGCCCGCGATCTGATTCAAGAAGCGGCGTCTTCAAGTCGTTATATCCACTTGCCGAAACCTGTAACGGTTTTGGTTAAACAGACGATTACCGATAACTACCTAGCAATACAGCTAACTTGTAAGGCTTACGTTGTGGATACTGCGTATGAGAAGCTGTTTGAAACCGACATTACTTTGCGTGTGATGAAAGAGTTTAAGAAGCACAACATCAACCCACCGAAAATTTCAGTAGCGGCGTATTAGGCTTGATGCTTTAGACGTTTGTTGCTTATAGCAAATGACTAGCCATAAATAAAAACACCTCCGAACTTATCGCAAGTGCGGAGGTGTTTTTTATGAGCTTTTTATCTTTAAGCTAATAGTCCTATTGATGCTAAACCTTAAAGTATTTCAATTGCTCGGTAAGGTGTTCTGTAATGTTCGCCATTTTCTGACTGTCTTCTGCGAGCGATTGTGAGGCTTGGAGTACCTCATTTGCAGCGAGTTGAGATTTGGTTTGCGATAGATTAGTAGTGCAGAATTTTCGTGCTTGGGCTAAAACGTTCGTGTAATAGCCCAAGCGCGTTAGAAATATTATCAGATGATAATATCAGTGAATGAGTTCTTAGAACTTATAGGTTTGATACAAGCAATTGAGGTGTCGCTTTCTGTTGAAGATAGATACTAAAGCAACTTCCCTTACCTACCTCAGATTCAACTCGGATCTCGCCGCCAGTTTGGCTCAAGATACTCTGAGATACTGACAACCCTAAGCCCGTGCCATCTCGTTTGGTGGTATAGAAAGGCGAGAAGATACGTTTCAGTTGTTCTTCCTTAATACCGCAGCCTTCATCTTGAACATGAACGATAGCGCCATGAGACACACCATTTTCAACCCAGTCTTCACTCGAAATGGTTAACGTGCCCTGACCGTCCATTGCATGAATCGCGTTCATTTGTAGGTTAACCAGAATCTGTAGCAATTGGTTTCGATTGACCTCGACTGAGGTTTTAGCGTTCAGCTGCGATACGTACACAATGCCTTTCTTCTTCGCACCTGTTTTTACGAGCGTAATACTTTCATCCACTATTGGGTTGATATGTTGCCACGTAATTTCGTCTTGTACGCCGCCGTGACGGCTGTATTGAAGCAGGCTTCGTGTGATATTTCGAATTCGGTCAATCTGCTCCATGATCGCGTGGACTTCCTCATCTACACGGCTCACTTCATCGCCCAGTTCAAACTTCATCAGTTCAACGTTGCCAAGAATCACGGCGGTTGGGTTATTGATCTCATGAGCAATACCTGCCGTTAATTCACCTAACGCGGCCAGTTTTTCATTGACCACCAGCTTATCTCTGGCTTGATTGAGAAGCTTGATGTGCAGTTCAAGTTCTTCAGTTTTCTCTTTCAAACTCGCGGTACGAGAATGCACTTTGCACTCTAGTTCAGACGCCGCTTGTTGAATCTCTTGATTACGCTCGTGCAGTAGATCCAACATCTTATCGAACTGTTTAGCGAGCAGTGTCAGTTCGTGTTGATCATCCAAACCTAGCGTACCAATTCGCTTGTCTTGCCCCATCTGTACTAGCTTCACCACTTTATGAATGCGTTCGATTGGGTTGAAAAGATCACGTGCGCCACGGTGAACGATCAAACCGGATGCCAACAGAAGCAACACAATGGTAATGCTAATTTCGCCAAGGTTGGTTAAGTACGTTTCTATCAGCGGCCAAATCAAATAACCGGTGTAAAGCATACCAATCACATTATTAAACTGGTCATGGATTGGTTGGTAAGCTGTGATGTACCAAGCATCGTAAACATACGCTCGATCTAGCCACTCTTTACCTTCATTCAAGACTTTCGAGTGAACCTCGTGAGAAACACGTGTACCAATGGCGCGCCCTACACTGTCTTCACTGCTCAAAGGCACGTTGGTGCTAACACGAAGATCATCAAGGAAAACCGTGACCGTTCCTATATGACGATTAAAACCTTCTCGTTGTGGATAGATAAGGTTACTGATTTGGTCAACAAGTTGAGTACTGTTATTCAGTAAGATCCCACCATCCAGAAAACCAATCACATGATCATGTTCATCTTTGATGGATACAACGGTTCGGCTTACCAATCCGCGAGTCTCGACCTCTTGCCCGTTGAGCATCGGAACTTCCGCTTTTTTAGCGAGGTCACGATCGAGATAATTGAGTTCATTACGGCTTAAGACACTGAAAAATGAAGGCTTGTGAGTTAAGTTTAGATATTCGAGTTTCTTTTCCATGCTCTCGACACTGCGCCAGCGCAGAAAATCGAGCTCATAGCGAGATTTGTTCTCAGACACCCAGCGAGTTAGCTCTTCGTGTGAAAGATCACTCGCGAGTTTGGTTCGAAAGTTATAAGACTCGGCGAACGCACGAACGTTGTATGCTTGCTGATTTTGGATCAGGTGAATACTGTTATCGGCAACATCCAAGCGTTCATCAACATCAATCAGAGCGCCCTGCCACGTGTAATGTATTGACCAATACAGTGTGATAGCCACAAGCGCGCACAAGGTCAGAATGATCGGAGCTGATGTTAGGAATAATAATCGGTAGCGAACCATGGTTTTGAATCGGAACGCCCACTTTGACCACCAACGACGTCTAATCGGCATATTCAGAGCCTTCTGTGTTCCAATCTTTGTACTTACGCTCTAGCGTTTTACGTGCGACGCCAAGATCTCTTGCAGCTGCCGATTTATTGCCATCATGAAAACTAACCAGCTGTTCTATATGAGATTTTTCTACTTCTTTGAGTGTCCAAGTGTTTGGATAACCCTCGGCAGCGTCTGCATTATTCAAGTTTGGCATTTCCGCACCATGTGACACCGTCACTGAAATGCTAGCGGGAACAGGATCACCATTAATCTCGCGCCAATAGTGTGCTGGTGGCTTGTCTAAAAGAATGCATCGTTCGACTAAGTTTTTAAGTTCACGAATATTTCCCGGCCATTCGTATTCGTTCAACGCCAAGATGTCTTCATGTGCCCAATTTGGAACTGGCATGCCAAGCTCGCTCGATAAAAGACGAGTAAAGTATGGAACAAGTTCAATCAGGTCTGACGGGCGCTCTCTCAATGGCACCACATCAATCTTAAGTACATTGAGTCGGTAGAACAGATCGCGGCGGAAGTGCCCTTTATCGACCTCTTCTTGAAGATTTCGGTTGGTCGCCGCCACCACTCGTACGTCAACGGAAATTTCCTTCTCGCTACCGACTGGACGAATGGTTCTTTGCTCTAACACGCGTAACAATGCAGCTTGCATTGGCAGTGGCATTTCACCAATTTCATCAAGGAACAAGGTGCCACCACTTGCGACTCGGAAAAGACCTTCACGGTTTTTCTTCGCACCAGTAAATGCGCCTGATGTATGTCCAAACAGTTCACTTTCTAGAAGCTCTGGAGCAATCGCACCACAGTTGATTGGCACAAATGGACCTGTGCGTTTACTGGCTTCATGTACACCACGAGCAACCAGCTCTTTGCCGGTACCCGACTCACCTTCTATCAAGACGGACGCTCGAGACGGTGCAAATTGACTGATCAGCAATTTAAGTTGTTTGGTCTTGTCTGAATTGCCAATCAGTTCAGTCTTGATATGACGACTCACATCACGCTTCAACGCGTACTGCATTCTTTGGTCGAGTCGCTTATCCATACAACGCAGAACCGCTTGTATCATCTGTTCGAGGTTGAATGGCTTAAGAATAAAATCTGAAGCACCAAGCTTAAGCGCAGATATCGTCATCTCTAAATCAGCATAACCTGTCATGAAAATCACATCGGCACGTTTGTCGTTGTCGTTAAACGCCTCTTCCCACTCAATACCAGACCGACCTGGCAGATTGATATCAAGAACAATGAGATCAAAATGCTCGCTCGAACGCAGTATTTCGGCTTCTTCAACCGACCCCGCACTCGATACCTTGCCAAAGAACTTACCCAGTGCTTTCTTTAAAATAGCCTGCATACCCATTTCATCATCCACAACCAAGACGGAAAACGCTTGATATTGAGTCAATGTGTTCGGGTTGAGGTTGGGTGCAGATGAACTAGGTAAAGACATAATGATTAGCCGGTGGGGAAAGTTGGGACAGAGTGTACCAATTAACCTTTTGTGCAACAGGGACAATGTGCGACATTTTGTCCTAGCTCATGTTTTGATTCATTTTAGAGGGCTAAATGACGCAGTTTTGTCCGAAATAACAGCAATTTAATGAGATCTGATGCATGATTTATTGGCATTAAGATTGCTTATAAGGTGTAGATTTCTAATTACAACAATTAGCGTCTTATGCACATGCCCTTTTTTGAGCCCTTTAAAACTGAAGGCATGTCATTCATTTATAACAGAATGGACATAATAATAATGAAAGCAATTCCCCTAACTATTGCAGCTCTATCTATCGTCAGTTATACGGCTAGCAGCGCGGAAGACACCATCCATATCAAATTGGCAACAACCACAAGTACCTATCACTCTGGTCTACTTGACTACTTATTACCTGAGTTCGAAAAAGATTCTGGTATCAAAGTTGATGTTCTAGCGGCGGGTACAGGTAAATCACTTCGTATGGGTGAGAATGGCGATGTAGACCTAGTGATGACTCACGCACCAAAGGCTGAAGCGAATTTCGTTGAACAAGGTTACGGGGTTCTACCTCGCAAGCTGATGTACAACGACTTTGTCATTGTTGGTCCTCAAAGCGATCCGGCGAAGATTGAATCTCAAAAAGCAGTGACTGATGTGTTCAAAGCAATCGCGAACAATAACGTGACCTTCGTTTCTCGTGGTGACGATTCTGGTACTCATAAGAAAGAGATGGGTATTTGGGCACAAACTAAAATGGAACCAAACTTCGGTGGTTATCGCAGTGTTGGTCAAGGCATGGGCCCTACTCTGAACATGGCGTCAGAGATGCAAGGCTACACCATGACAGACCGTGGTACTTGGTTGGCTTACCAAAACAAATTGGATCTTAAAATCCTTTTCCAAGGTGACAAGAACCTGTTTAACCCTTACCAAGTGATTCTTGTTAATCCAGAACGCTACCCGAGCATTAACTACCAAGCAGCGAAAGTATTCAGTGATTGGCTGGTTAACCCTAAAGGTCAGAAACTGATTAACGACTTTAAACTGCACGGTAAACAGCTGTTTGTTGCGAGCGCAGAATAGTTTGTTGCGAGCGCATAACAGTTGATTGTAAGCAATGAGTCGTTGGTTGTAAGTAAAGCGTAGCGTTGAAGGTGTAGTCAAAACCAACAAGCACTACACTTAGCTAACCAGTTAACTGAAGCATTTAAAGAAACAATAGCTGACCAATACACACTCAAATAGTTTGGGTCAGCTATGATTAACATCAGTCATTACCGATAAAACCTATTATCGATTTACACGAGATACTTCATGACCCTATGGCAAACAACGATTGATGCAATGAATCTACTGGTGAGTTTTGACCACGAATTGTGGAAAATCGTCGCGGTATCCTTCAGCGTATCTTTGTCCGCCATTTCATTGGTGATTGTTCCTGCAATCCTTATGGCTTTCTTATTGGCTTACACCGAGTTCCCCGGGAAATGGGCTCTGCTTTCAGTGATCAACACCCTGCAAGCGATCCCTACTGTGGTTATCGGTTTGTTGATGTACATGATGCTTTCTCGCTCTGGCCCGTTAGGTGATTGGCAATTGCTGTTCACCCAAAAGGCGATGATTCTAGGTCAGATGGTGATCTGTTTCCCTATCCTAGTTGCGATGATGCACGGTGCTCTGCAGGCCAGTGACCGCCGAGCGGTAGAAACAGCGCGCACACTTGGCGTATCAACGACTCGTGTGGCGTGTACGTTAATTTGGGAAACGCGCTTCCCTCTTTTAGCTGCAACTATCGCTGCCTTCTCTCGTATCGTCACTGAGGTTGGTTGTTCAATGATGGTCGGTGGCAACATTATGGGGATGACAAGAAACATCCCAACAGCTATCGCTATGGAAAGCCACAAAGGCGCATTCGCTCAAGGCGTCGCCCTCGGTATGGTGTTATTAGCATTGGCATTAGCCCTTAACTTTTTCCTTTCCAGTGTGAGAGGAAAAGGCTATTTAAGAACTTAGGAACGCTGTCATGAGTATAAAAATAACAACGCAGCAAATTTCAATGCGCTACAAAGAGCGTGTTTTGTTCCATATTCCCGAATTGTCGATCGGCCCCAACGATGCCATTTATCTCAAAGGAGATAATGGTGTGGGTAAAACGACCCTACTTAAAATATTGTCTGGATTGATTCAGCCGAGCTCTGGCCGCATTCAATCTCCAACACAGAGCTGGCAACAAAGATTATTCCCACGGCTCAAGTTCAAAGACATCATCTACCTGCATCAAACCCCCTATCTTTTTGATGGCTCGGTGTACCAAAATGTCGCTTATGGCATTCGCTTTAACAAAGAGAGCCAAAAAGATAAGCGAGCTCAAATAATTAATGCATTGAGAATGGTAGGTTTAGAAACCTTGGCAGATGAACACATTTCTGTGTTGTCTGGTGGTGAGCGTCAACGCGTTGCAATGGCACGAGCCTGGATTCTTAAGCCGTCAATCTTGCTTATGGATGAACCAAGTGCCTCTTTAGACAAAGAATCTATTGAAAGATTGGTTATAATGGCCGAAGATCTTCTTCAAAGAGGCGCGAGTTTAGTCATCACTAGTCACCAAACTAACGCGTTAACCGACTTATGTAAGAAGCAATGGTGGATCAAAGACAATACTTTGACCGAATCGCCGCTTCTGCAAGTTATTCAGAAAGATAAAGCACAAGAGAATATTTATGCTGCTTCCAACGCAAACTAGTTGGGTTATTTTGGCTGGCGGACAGGCCAGCCGCATGGGCGGAAAAGATAAAGGACTTGTTGAGCTCAACGGTTCTCCGCTTATTCAATACGTTATAAACAAGCTGTCACAACAAGATGTCAGCATCACCATCAATGCCAACCGTAACTTAGACAGTTACCAAGCATTTGCTCCGGTTGTTTCCGATTCCTTCCCTGACTATCCAGGTCCATTGGGCGGCATTCATGCTGGCCTTAAAAACGCGAGTACAGACTGGGTCGGCTTTGTCCCTTGCGACAGCCCACAAATCAGTGACGACCTTGTTGAGCGTTTTTGTTCTGCAGTTAAAGAAGACAGTGACATTCTTGTCGCGCATGATGGCGAATTTAAGCAACCTGTATTCACCCTATTCCACAAACGTGTTCTGCCAAAGCTAGAAGCGTTTTTGGAACGTGGTGATCGTAAAATCATCTTGCTATACAAAGAGTGTGTTACCGAATACGTTGATTTCAGCGATTCTCCTAACTGCTTTGTTAATCTCAACACGCCAGAAGAACTCACCCAATTCGGAACGCTTCAATAATGAAAGATTCTAAACAACGCCCTAACCTTCCTTTATTGGGCTTTGCTGCTTATAGCGGTACAGGCAAAACGACCGTACTTGAAGCCCTGCTTCCTCTGTTGACTGATGCGGGTTTAAAAGTTGGCGTGTTAAAACATGCTCACCACGATTTTGATGTCGATAAGCCGGGTAAAGACAGTTACCGCTTACGTAAAGCGGGCGCGAACCAAATGTTGATTGCTTCTCGTAATCGTCACGTGATGATGACAGAAACACCAGAAGCCGAAGCAGATTTTTATTACCTGCTGACTCGATTTGATACCAACACGCTTGATCTGATTTTGGTTGAAGGCTGTAAGAACATCGCCTTCCCTAAAATTGAACTGCACCGAGATGAAGTGGGCAAACCTTGGTTATATCCAAACGATAACAACATTATTGCTATCGCGGCAGACAGCCAAGTTGAATCAGAGCTGCCACAAATGGCGATCAGCGACTTAGAAGCGATTCGTGATTTCATCATCGATTACGCGCAGTCCTTTGACCTTGTCTCTACAACAGGCAGAGCCGTGTCATGCTCATCTTCAAAAGACGCAGCGCCCGCGGTGTGTTGTGATTCGTTCTCTCCAGCAGTTTTAACCGTAACTCAGGGCCAGCAAAAGATTGTTGATAGCATTGACGCGCTCGATCTCACAGAGAGTGTTGAATTACTGCAAGGCTACGGCCGCGTGCTGGCTGAAGATGTGATTTCACCAATCAACGTTCCTCAGAATACCAACTCTGCAATGGACGGTTATGCGATTCGTAGTGAAGATCTTGAATTGGACAGCTACAACATCGTTGCTGAAGTCATGGCGGGGCACAGCTACGAGCAAAATGTTCAACAAGGTGAAGCTGTTAAGATCATGACCGGCGCACCAATGCCAGAAGGCGTTGATGTTGTCGTGATGCGTGAACAAGCCGTCCAAGATGGCGATAAAGTTAGCTTCCCTGATGCTAAAATCTCGGTTGGACAAAATGTCCGAATGGCAGGTGAAGATTTAGAAATCGGCCAACCTGTCTTTACACGTGGCACACGTATCGAAGCACCAGAAATGGGCATGATGGCGTCGTTAGGTTTTGGTACCTGCCCTGTTCTGCGTAAAGTGAAAGTGGGTGTGTTCTCTACGGGTGATGAAGTTCAAGCGCCGGGTAGCGAGCAAAAACCAAACTCTATCTATGACTCAAATCGTTTTACTATTATCGGCATGCTTCAAAAGCTTGGCTGTGACATCGTCGATTACGGCATCATTGAAGATGACGAACAAAAGATGATGGATGTGCTCCACTCTGCGTCGCTTGAAACTGATATGGTGCTGACTTCTGGTGGTGTGTCTGTTGGTGATGCGGATTACATCAAGCTTGCGTTAGATAAGCTGGGTGAAATCAACTTCTGGCGTATCAACATGCGTCCAGGTCGCCCATTGGCTTACGGTAAGATTGAGAACAAGCCGTTCTTTGGTTTACCGGGTAACCCTGTTGCTGTGATGGTGTCGTTTATTAACTTTGTTGAGCCTGCGATCCGCAAGCTTCAAGGTCAAACGAACTGGACGCCAGTAAAAGCAAATGCTGTAGCGACGGAACAACTGCGCTCACGCCAGGGCCGTACTGAATTTAGCCGTGGTGTGTTTTCGATGAATGAATCTGGCGTGCTTGAAGTGAAAACAACGGGCAAGCAAGGTTCAGGTATTCTGCGTTCAATGAGCGAAGCGAACTGCTTAATCGAGATCTCACCTGCGGTTGATACCGTGAAAGTTGGCGAGACAGTGACGATCATTCCTCTGCAAGGTCGCGTTTGATTCAAAGCTCAAACAACTAAATTGACTTAGAAGATCTTCGCCAAAACATAAACGAAGCCCCTATATAGATTTTTCAATGTTAAGGGGCTTTTTGTTCTTTTCGTTTCGAGAAAAACAACCTGTTCGTTTCCTAAAAGACAAATAGCTTAAATTACGCTAAACGTTTAGAACGATAATCTTAAGATTTCTTACCATTACCTTGAGCCACGTACGGTTTTTATGTAGAGTGCGCGCAAAGTAATAATTCTATTGGAGAGCACCATGGCTCGTACCATTCTGTACACTTACAAAGACGAAGACAAAGAGTTACTGTTTTCAAAACAAGAACACCGCACGATCCAAGAAGCTGTTGCTGCAGCTGAAGGCATCGATATCTCTGAGTATCTAAAAACTGAGCAACAGCTTGAGTTGATTTCTGATACTAAAGCGGTTCGCAACTACCAAGACAACTACTTCCGCAAGCTTGGCTTTACTAAGCTTACGTTGAAGCAAAAAGACAATCTTGGTGTTGGTAAAAAGAAGAAGTAAGCCCTCTTGGCTCTTTTCTTGATATGTCGTTTCTAGCTTTTCGTTTGTAGTTAACAGCTAACAGCTAACAGCTAAAGAAACGAAAGCTCCGAACAATAAAAAATGCCGCAACCTCTTTCGAGATTGCGGCATTTTTATTTGTACTTTTTAACTATCTAACCTTAGCTAGCTTAACTTAAGTCACGATTACTTAATGTTAAGGAATGCAGCGCCACGAACGCCGCCTGAATCACCGTGCTTCGCTTTGATGATCTTTGGACATTTCGCTACAGACAGTAGGTATTTAGGGATACGCTTTGGCATCTCTTCGTAGATAAGTTCGAAGTTTGAAAGACCGCCACCCAATGCAACTACGTGTGGATCAAGACCGGTAAACAGGTTCGCGAAACAGATAGCCAATAGCTCCATGAAACGATCAACGTGCTCAGCCGCTTTTGCTTCACCTTCGTTGTACGCTTGAATGATCTCGATTGCTTTCTTCTTCTCGCCGAAGTAGTGCTCGTAAATCAATTCAAAGCCACGACCTGATAGGTAGCTGTCTAGACAACCTTTCTTGCCACAACCACAACCGAGTAACGGTGCGTTGTCGCCAAGGTGGAACCAAGCATCAATAGGAAGACGCATATGGCCCAGTTCACCAGCAACGTGGTTACGACCAGAGAACACTTTGCCTTCGTAAACTAACCCGCCACCAAAACCAGTACCTAGAATTAGGCCTGCTACTGATGGTTCGTCTTTAAGCTCGTCATCCCACGCTTCTGAAAGCGCAAAGCAATTCGCATCATTTTCAATTTTCACACTACGACCAATAAGTGCTTCTAGGTCTTTACGTAGTGGTTTCCCCGTTGAAGCTGGCACGTTAACAACCAGCATTGTGCCGTCGTCAGCATCTTCCATACCAGGAAGACCAAGACCAATTTTACCTTCGCAAGAAAATTCACTGTCGTACTTCTTCACCAAACCGGCAATCGTATCAAGTAGCAGTTGATAATCTTCAGTAGGCGTTGGTACGCGTTCTGTTGCTACTCGCTCAAGTTTTTCATTGAACGCACCAAATTCAATTTTTGTGCCGCCAACATCGAAGCCGTAATACATGAAATCTCTCCAATTTTTCCCTAAATTCGGGCAAATAAATTTTTCAAATTAAACATCTAGGACGCATTATCCATAACACTCCCCCTACAAACCGTGATGGATAACAAACTTATCTCGTGTTCGAATCTGTTTGAACAACAAGTCAGCACAAAGCGGTTAAAGGTTAGAGTGACGTCTCATTTTTAGTGTGCTCTATGAAAGCGTTCAGGCTTGGTTTGGTTGGATCGGACTTATAACGCGTCTTACTTAGCATGTAGCTTTCACGAAATGTCTCAAACCACAGCTGTAAAGTCTTTGCGCCCTGCTCTTCACCAGCCTGTTTCAAAACCAAGCTCGCTACTTCTGCAGTCGAGAGATGTTGTTCGTTGTCTGACTTACGCATCATGTATTGCGAAACCGATTCTGGTTCGATCGACAACACCGGTAAGTCTTGCAGATACTCTGAACGACGGAAAATACGTCGTGCTTCACGCCAACTACCATCAATAAAGATCAGCAGCAACGTCTTGTTCGAATCTCGCATTTCAGCAAGATCTGCAACCACACGCGATTTGTCATCGGTATAATCTTCAGGAAAGACCACGACTGGCTGATATTTATCGTCTTTCAGCACATCAAGCATCTCTTGATTCGGTTCAGTGCGGTGCCAAAGGTAGGCATAGCTGTCTTTAACGGTATCAAGGATTAAACGGCCGGTATTACTTGGTTTGAGTATTTCGTTGTCCGATAAGATCAACATGGTCGCGACGTTCGTATTTACGTCTGGTTGATGTTCACAGATACAGCTGTCTTGTTTGATTTTACAGAACTGACATCGAACCACTTTACACCCGCGCGCGTTAAACGGCTTGGTAGAAAGAGACAAACGGTGTTGATATAAACGGTGAAAAGCGTGGATTCTCATGGACAATAACGATAAATCTAGAAAAGTGGCACGATTGTACTTACAGTGTCCCTAGAATGATAGAAGGAATTCCCATGCAAGACCCATCACTGCTTCGCCTTGTTTGTTTTATTGTCGTTTTCGGACTGTGTGCGCTTTGGGAATACCGTTTTCCACGTAAGGCACTGACTCAAAGCAAATGGTTTCGCTGGGGAAACAACTTTGCGTTAGTCGCTTTGAACAGCTTTCTATTGGCCACTATAATTCCTATCGCAGCATTTCAAGCGGCGGTTATCGCACAAGAAAACCAATGGGGTCTGTTCAATACCCTGTCACTTCCGAAAGAATTGACCATTCTGATCTGTGTATTGCTCTTGGATTGTGCCATTTACCTACAGCACTTGGTGTTTCACCGTGTTCCTTGGTTGTGGAAGCTACATCGAGTTCACCATGCGGATCTAGATATCGATGTCACAACCGGAACGCGCTTTCACCCTATTGAGATGATTCTTTCAATGCTCATCAAGGTGAGTTTGGTGATCGCACTTGGTGTGCCTGTCATTGCTGTCGTGATCTTTGAAATTGTTCTTAATGCGAGCGCGATGTTTAACCATAGCAATGCACGTCTTCCGCTATGGTTCGATAAACGATTGAGAAAAGTGATTGTGACACCAGACATGCACCGCGTTCATCACTCGGTCATTGTTAAGGAAACGCACTCAAACTTTGGCTTCTTTTTATCAGTGTGGGACATCTGGTTTAAGACTTACCGCGCCCAACCCAAGCTTGGTCATGACAAGGTGCATATTGGTGTTCCCGAGATTCAAGATGGTAAAGAGCAACGGCTAGATTTAATGTTACGCCAACCATTCGCTTCCTTCCCTCATTCGAAAGACAAGACCTAACGCCTCAAGAAAATAATAAAAAATGGCGCAAACTCATAAGAGATTGCACCATTTTTATATGCGTAGCTTCTCACCTTTCAGCGGCAATTCCCACTTCCGGACGACGTTGACACACTTACTTCAATACGTACTTATGAAGCATGGCTTGTTGGTGCCCTGCTATCTCTCCGACTTGCTCTGAACTCTCGATCATAGATTCAAGTTGCAGCTTAGTATTCTCGCCCTGCTCAGATACTCGAGTGATTGAATGGGTAACATCGACAGTTGCACGAGCTTGTTCTTCGGTAGCCACCATGATTTGCTCAACACGCCCTTTGATCTGGCTAACCGCAAATTCGATTTTCTCGAAGGCTTGTCTTACATCGCCACTGGTTTCCAGTGCATTGGCCATCTCACTTCTCGATTCCGTTACAGAAGCACGTGAGCGATCGGCTGCCGCTACTAGTTCGTTCATCATGCTACGAATATTGGTGGTTTGCTGGGATGTGCCGCTCGCCAATTTACGCACTTCGTCTGCAACTACCGCAAAACCTCGACCTTGTTCACCTGCTCGCGCCGCTTCTATCGCAGCGTTCAGTGCCAATAAGTTGGTGTTTTCAGCGATACCACTGATCATGTCGACCATTTCACGAATCTGTTTCACTCGACCATCCAAGTCAGCCATCGACTCTTCACTCATGCTAAGAGAGTGCTCAAGCGCTTGTAATCGTTGTTGGTTAAGGCCAACCACTTGGCTGCCATTCACTGACTCATCTTCTGCTATTTGAGCATCGTCGTTCGATGCGTTAGAGATACGAGCAATCTCACCAATCGATGCTTCCAGCTCCGTAATGGTGGTGATCATATTCTGAAGTGATTCGTTCTGCTCGTTCAAGCTCGAATTGGTTTGCTCTGCAGCGTCATGGCTTACTTCAGCCGTTTGATAAAGCGTCTCACAGTTACGCGTTACTAAACGAACCGAGTCCGCGGTGGAATCAACGACCGTATTGAGTTTTGAAGTGATAACTTGAAGCTCCAGCGGCCCAAGCAATTCACTCTGTTTAGAGAAGTCATGATCTGCCAGTGAACTCAACTGTTGAGTTATGTTTTTAAGCCCTTTATTCATCCAACGGCGTAACACGAACCATGAAATCACAATGATTACGGCAATCACTAGCCCGCTGATAAACAACACACGATCAATATTGGTGATGGTTTGATTTACAACCAGTTCACTTTCATCAATCAGGTGGGAAGCGGTGGAAGACAGCTGATTCAATGTGCTAATGACGGTGTTCGCTAAGTTAATGACTTGCGTTAAGTTTTGCTCTTGCTGCTGAACCAGTTCGAGTTTCAAGAGGATTTGTTTGATTACGCCTTCTTCGGTAAAGCCTTCTTTCACCATCTCGTAAGGCGCCGTCAAGCTCGCGAACTCAGCGATATCTGGGTGCCAATCGGCAAAATCGCTGTAAGCCAAGTTCAGACCTGCGATTCGGTTTCTCAATTGACGGTATTCGTCTTGTGCTTTATCAATGTCAGATTGCATCATCAGCATCAAGAAGGTGTTCGCCATAGCAGACGCGCTGGATGTAAATCGGTTCGCTGCATCGCTCGCTTCTGGGTTGTCTTCAACCAAGAATGAGCTGATTCGATTCATTTCTGGTCCGATAGATCCAACGCCATAACGGAACTCGCCCATTTTACTGTCGATCAGATTTTGCTTACTTTGAATCTCAATCTGCGCCAGCAGTACCGTGTTGGTCATAGCTTGCAGTTGCGCCATGTCATCGACAAGGATTTGTTGTTGCTCTAAAGAGATCGCATCAGGAAAAGATTGGGAAATAAAAAGAAGTTCCTCTAGCGTGGTATTGCTCTCTGTCGCGAGTTGGTCAATTGAGCCCCTTGTGGCATTCAGTGTATCTAAGTCGGTTGATTGGGTGCTGTAAGTGAGAAGTTTTACTTGTTCTAATACGCTTTGCGTTAATTCGGCGTTATGTAGAGCAAGGGGTAATGCTTGTTCCGAGAGTGCATCAAAATGTCTCCCGACCCGTTCAACGCCCCGAATGCTAACCATTGATAAAAAACTAACAAGTAAAAGAATGGAAATAAATACAGCAGTGACGGTTTGAATAAGCGAGAATGTATAACGTGAGGGTTTTATTGATAAATTTGTGTCGGGCATGTGAAATCCAGTTTGACTACGAAAAGAGATATCCTTAAGTTAGGTCGTATACTAGAAGTCCTTGATGACGTTTTTATTTCAGTTTTTTGTCAGAAGAGTTACATATGAAAATCAGAAAAATGGCTGTAGTTACAATAACTTTAGCAACATTGGCTGCTTGTAGCTCGTCACCTTCGCCTTCTCAGCTTAGTCAAACCGCACAGAAACCCCTATCAAAGTCAGAACAATTGACTACAAACGCTTATATGAGCGTGTATGAACAGTGGAAAGGCGTGCCATACCATTTCGGTGGGACCTCATTTCGAGGTATAGATTGCTCTGCTTTTGTTCAAATCGCCGTGCAAAATGCGACTCAACAAGCTCTACCAAGAACCACAAAAGACCAGAGTAAAAAGGGAAAAGAAATTGCGTATGGGCAGGCAACAAGCGGTGACTTGGTGTTTTTCAAGACTTCGATGACGGTGCGACATGTAGGCGTTTATTTAGGAAACAACCAATTTCTACATGCCTCGACATCGAAAGGTGTCATTATTTCTAGGTTAGATAACCCTTACTGGGCATCCAAGTTTTGGCACTTTAGGCGTTTATAGCGGTTCGAAAGATAAACCGCTGAGCGAGGTAACTCTAGAAAGATACGACTTAAACGCCCGTTGTTATTATGCTGATTAATTACGACGATAAATGAGCAAACAAACCGTTAATCGTATTTAGCAACAGCAGTATCAAACAGGTTCTTCACTAACGCGATGTACTCATCGAGGAATACAATTTGTTCGTTAGTCGCTTTCTTAGCCCACACACCCGCTAATACTTCACCAAGATCCGCTACTACGGCATCTGCTTCTTTCAAAAGTTGAAAACGAACGCTCGAATGCAACTCTGGGTTTTGCTCGAAAATAGCCATGATGTTTGTTGAAATCATGTCGGTAACAATGTCTTCGACACTTTCGTTTCCAGTATCACCATTACTATTGGTAAACACATCAAGGTTGAATGATAGGTGCTCGATTAAAGCCAAATAGCCATCGGTTTCTACAACCACAATAATTCTCCGTTTTAAGCTCTAGAGCAGATTAATACGTACTTGCCTAATACTATGTAAATGAAGCTATTTGTCATCACTTTATTGCCCAAAACTACATTTAAATGATCCTAGTTAGTATTTCAGCTTAAAATTAAATCGATATAGCTTTATGTGGTATACCTGCCTACTTACGACATAAGTAAATTCACGCTAAAGAAGTGTAAGACAAACTTTGAAGCAAAGTATTGCGCCAGTTAACAATAGCCCTTTCAACTTACTCTAAAAGCTCATTTGATTTAGTCGCTAGACAATAACAAGCTCAAACCTCTTTTCCAGTTTGTGGCGTTCAAAACCGTTTCGATTGTGAGACCAGTTCCAAACTATTTCATCACGTCAGGTTTTCAATTTATGTTTGTATTTCAAAGAGCTTGAATCAGTTCGAGTTCACAATTCGGCCAATTGATTCTACGTAAGATGAAGAAGAGCTAAGAACATTGACGAGTGCGTCTATAAATTGTTCAGATTTATCCTAAACTATTGCTATTAAACAAACAGTATTTCTAACCTTCAATCTTTTTAACTTTCAGTCTTTGAGGATTTCCTATGTGGCAGGCCATTTCTCAACAACTTTCAGATACTCTTCTATTTAACTTTCAGATTACTGAACGTACCAAGGTTTCTGGTGGCGACATTAACGATTGCTATATGATCAGCGATGGTAATGAGCGTTACTTTGTGAAAGTGAATCAGCGAGAATTTTTACCTAAGTTTGAAATTGAAGCTGAGAACTTACGCTTGTTAAGAGAAACCTCCACTGTTTACGTTCCTGAGTTGGTGCTTATTGGCAAAACCAAAGAGTGCTCGTTCATTATTCTGAATTACTTGCCGACCAAACCGCTCGAGACGGGCAACAATAGCTTCGATTTCGGCGTTCAGCTTGCGCGGCTTCATCAATGGGGCGAGCAAAAAGAGTTTGGTTGCGACCAAGACAACTATATCGGCAGCACACTTCAACCCAACCCTTGGCATAAGAAATGGGGTCGCTTTTTCTCTGAGCAACGCATTGGTTTCCAACTGCAACTGCTCAAAGAGAAAGGCATCGAGTTTGGTGATATCGATGACATCGTTGATGTGGTAAATATGCGTCTTGCTGGCCACAACCCTCGCCCTTCTTTGCTTCATGGGGATCTTTGGAATGGCAATGTTGCTAACTCTGCGTTTGGCCCAATTTGCTACGACCCTGCTTGTTACTGGGGGGACCATGAGTGTGATTTGGCGTTAACTGAATTGTTTGAAGGTTTCCCTAAAGAGTTTTATGAAGGTTACCAGAGCGTCAATCCACTCGACGTTGGCTATACTGATCGGAAAGACATTTACAACTTGTACCATCTTCTTAACCACTGCAATCAATTTGGCGGCGAATATTTAGCACACACTGAAGCATGCATTCAGAAGATACAGGCCGTTTAATACCAATTACAGCTGTTTATAACCGAATACGATTGGTATCAGTTACAGTGAGGAGAATTTGCCATGCATAAATACACAGAGAAACATGTCTCCTGTCCGCATTGTGGGCACGGTATTAACATCACGCTTGATGCATCTAATGGTAGCCAAGACTTCTATGATGATTGTCCAGCGTGTTGCAATGCCATTCATTTGGATATGCAGGTTGACGAAGTAAGAGACAGAATCAACCTTTCGATTGATGCCGATGATGAACAAGTATTCTGACAATCAGTTTCTCGTTTAAACCATGATCAAAAAAGAGCACCTCACGTGCTCTTTTTTAATTTGGTCATCGGTGTGATTTTATTGCCACCGATTCAATGCGCTTAGTGGCTATTTCTGGTTCGCTAATACACGCTCGACAGTATCAACAATTGCCTGCGTTTGTGGATCGAACTCAATGTTCACTTGGTCGCCTACTTCACGGCCGCCAAACAGAGTACGATTCAGAGTTTCTGGGATCAGGTGAACAGAGAAACGGTTCTCTTCCACTTCACCAATCGTCAATGAACAACCATCAACACCAATGTAACCCTTACTCAATACGTACTTCATCGATTCTTCTGGTAGTTCGAACCAAAGTGTACGGTTGTTTTCTGTTTTAATCACATCGACTAGGTTAGCCATCAGAGTAATGTGGCCAGACATGCTATGCCCGCCAATTTCGTCACCAAACTTTGCTGCACGCTCAACATTCACTTTGTCACCAACATTCAGTTGGCCTAAGTTCGTCAATCGCAATGTCGCTTGCATTAAATCAAAAGCAATCTGGTTACCTGAAATTTCCGTTACCGTTAAGCAACAACCGTTATGAGCTACTGAAGCACCAATGGCTAATCCTTCAACCATTTCATCGCTTAGCTCAATGGTATGAGTTTGAAACGACTCTTTTTTGTTGATAGCAACCAGTGTTGCCATGCCTTGAACGATACCTGTAAACATAAGATTCCTATTTAGTATTCTAGGGCGTGTTGACCTTTCGCGGTTAAATTTTGTTCGGATGGGGACGCCTAGTCAAAAACGTTTTAATCGCGGCGAGGGGGAAGTAGCCTAGCATCCTAAGCAAATCTCCCTCAACAAAGAGTAAAACGCTTTTTGCGGGGGCGCCCAGCTCGAACCCTTCGGGCAGCGTTTGCTGGTCATTTTTACTACGTTATCGGCTTCTCATGTAGGCTAGCTACACATCAAAGCCTCTGCCTTGTAAAAAGGCCCAGCAACTCGCTGCAAAAATCAGCTCGAAAGATCAACACGCCCTAATAACAGTTTTTCATAGCAGTTATTGTGACATTTCTTTATGATTCGTCCAGTGGAAGCTTAAGATCATTGTCTCTGATTCCTTCAGAATGTCCTTTCCTACACTATTATTCTAATTTTCCCTCTTATTTGGAGTTGTTTGTGCATCGTTACAAAGAAGAATCCTCGAATCTAATTAAACTTGCGACCCCAGTATTGATCGCATCCGTTGCACAAACTGGAATGGGTTTTGTTGATACCGTAATGGCCGGTGGCGTAAGTGCTATCGATATGGCGGCGGTTTCGATTGCAGCAAGTATCTGGCTACCATCAATCCTATTTGGTGTTGGTCTATTGATGGCGTTGGTTCCTGTCGTTGCACAACTGAATGGTTCTGGTCGACAAGTAAAAATTCCATTCGAAATTCAACAAGGCGCATTTTTAGCGCTCGTCATCTCCCTTCCAATCATTGGTGTGCTTTTTCAAACACAATTGATATTGGAGTGGATGGACATTGAACAACTCATGGCGGAAAAGACCATCGGCTATATGAATGCGGTGATGTTTGCTGTACCTGCATTTTTGTTGTTCCAAACATTGCGAAGCTTTACCGATGGTATGTCTTTAACCAAGCCTGCGATGGTGATTGGTTTTATTGGCTTGCTATTAAACATCCCGCTGAACTGGATGTTCGTATACGGAAAACTTGGTGCTCCTGCTCTGGGTGGTGTTGGCTGTGGCGTTGCAACGGCTATCGTATATTGGGTGATGTTTGCTCTGCTGTTCGCTTACGTTTTAACATCAAAGCGTTTGGCGAAAATTAACATCTTCGGTACGTTCCATAAGCCGCAGCTTAAAGCTCAAATTCGTCTGTTTAGACTTGGTTTCCCAGTGGCGGCCGCTATCTTCTTCGAGGTAACTCTGTTTGCGGTGGTTTCTCTGTTAGTTGCACCATTAGGTTCATTGATTGTTGCCGCGCACCAAGTCGCGATCAACTTCTCTTCGCTGGTTTTCATGATTCCGATGAGTATCGGGGCAGCCGTGAGTATTCGTGTTGGCCATAAGTTGGGCGAAAACAACACCGAAGGTGCGAAGATCGCGACACACGTGGGTATCATTGTTGGTTTAGTGACAGCCCTTATGACAGCGGCGTTAACGATTCTGTTTAGAGAACAGGTTGCATTACTTTACACAGAGAACACGGCAGTAATTATGGTTGCAATGCAGTTGCTGTTGTTCGCGGCGGTTTATCAATGTACTGACGCCATCCAAGTTATCGCTGCGGGTGCTCTGCGTGGCTACAAAGACATGCGTTCAATCTTCAACATCACCTTTGTGGCTTACTGGTTGCTTGGTCTTCCTATCGGTTACATCTTGGGTATGAAAGATTGGATTGTTGACCCTATGGGTGCGCACGGCTTCTGGATTGGTTTCATCGTCGGTCTAACGTCAGCCGCGATTATGCTGGGTATGCGTCTACACTGGATGCACAAGCAGGACGATGACGTTCAGTTAGAATTTAGTTCTCGCTAGATTCGTACTCGCTAAGTCGGTCTATCTGATTTCGAATAAAAAAAAGAGCTCTGATTTTCAGGGCTCTTTTTCGTTTAATGGTCAGGTAGATCGTATCTGCCTTAATATTCACTCTTCTCTCGAACAAAGCGCGCAAACTTGGGTTTTCCGTTTTGAGTAAAACCATTGTAACGAAAGGTAATACGGCTGCCGATCTCTGGCGGTGCGAGTCTCATTTGGTCACTGAACCCGCTGCCTATATAAAATTCCACACCCTCTTCTGTGTGAACCAAGATTGAACCCATCATCCCTTTATACTTCCCTGTCCCACCCTTGTAGCCAATAACTGTGGCTTCGGCATCATGATGCCTTTTCAGTTTTAACAAATCATTACTTCGGCCTGCTTGATAACGACTGGTGATTTTTCTAAGCATCAAACCTTCGCCATTACGCTCATCGACATTATCAAGTTGATGAAACAAAGCCTCTTCACTGTGAATTGGTACATGTTCTATGTAGCTGACATGAGATTCTCCAATCACGCTTACCCAATGCAAAATGTTGTAATAGCGCTTTTGATAATCTCCCGCAGCGCCTGGCATATCAAACAGCATGAAATCGATTTGGCGCCATGCTGTGTCACTCGGCGTATGATCGAGAACGGTAGATTGAACAAGGTGGAACTTGCCCCTTCCTGCCCACAACTCTCCTTCGAGATGGACCTTAGGCAAGTTTTCAGTAAACCACTTCGGTGAGTAAATGCGATTACCATTGCGTGTATAAAGATGTTGTCCGTCCCAAAGAGCCCGAATCCCATCAAGCTTTTCACTCTTCCAGTATTCAGAAACATCAATGCCTTGCTGGTAGGAGTTTGCAAGCACCAAATAGTCCGGAGGTAAATAGGATGAATGAGATGAAAGCGAACACACCCATAGAGTGGCTAAAGCCAGTTTGGTTAATCTCATCATCTTCTCCGTATTAATAACTGTAGTGGTCAACAAATGCTTTTAATCGTAAGTGCTCTAACACGCAGTTAGACAATCTTTGCTAGAAGATGCGATCCACTCATCAACCTTATCTAACCCTTGCATCTATTCATTAAATTAATGACTTATGGCTCTCATATGATCCGCCGTTTTTAGTTCTCAAATTGAGAAATGCCTTTTCTCAATTTGAGATGGGAATTCACGATAAACATAAGCCATTGAAAAATAACAACATAAAAGTTGGCACATTCAGTGCAATTGTCCATACATACTGAAAAGGAGATATCGCTATGGAACTACGTAAGATTGATTTAAACACAACGACACTGACACTTTCTATTTTCGGTGATCTGGATGCAGCAGGCAGTCGTGATGCACAAACCGACATCGATGATGTGATTTCTAACGATGGTCACCCTGAAATCGAAGTTGATTTTAGTCAGGTTGAGTTTTTAGATTCATCTGGTGTTGGCGCGATTGTTTATATGTTCAAACGTCTGACTGAACGCGAGCGCAACATGCGACTTGAAAATGTGACGGGTCAACCTCTTGAAATTATGAACTTGCTGCGTATTGGCCACGCTATCCCAGTAAATTCAAAAAATCCTGCAAATTCATGAAGACCCACTAAGCTAGAAGTAACAAAAAATAATAAGAAAAATTAGAAACATAGGACGTTGGCATGAAAATACTGAAAAACTACATAGCCCTTTCTCTGTCCGCTCTCGTTCTGGGTGGCTGTACTAGCTATCCTGAACAAGGCACAGGGGGTTTGGCTGAAAGTTACGATTCTATTAACTATCAAAACTCAGACTTCTCTCCTGTCATGCCAGACGAGCCTCTTGGTCCGGAACATGGATTACGCTTTGATTGGCAGCTCGCTAAATTGCACCTTGATGCTTTGATTCAAGAAGGTGCTCGTTGGTGTTTCCCCGCTGCTGTTGTTCAAGCAATCGAAAAGCAAAATCGTATTGCTCGCGAACTTCAAGGTGGTCTACTACTGGATGCAGCCAACGACTTAGTAATCCAAAGAAAACGCCTAAATGAACTTGAGGTCCAACTGGATTACGTAACTTCACAAGCCCGCTGTGAGCCACCACAAAATGAAAATCAATTTAGAATGCAACTGTCGGTTATTGAACAGTTGTATGACCTACTTAATGTTGACAACCAATTTGCGGAAAACTCGACTGAAGTAAATCCTAAGTATATGGGAAGACTGGCCGAGGCGACCACTTTACTTAAAGAACACAAATCCCTAGACCTTGTTGTTACCGGCCATGCTGATGCAACGGGTGCCGAAGAATACAACGACAAGTTAGCACTTGGACGAGCGAAACAAGTCGAACGCTACCTGACTATTTTTGGACTAGGCGCTCAACGAATCAAAGCCGTATCTGTTGGCGAAACCGTCCCTCTTTTTGAAGGCGAATCTGACGGCACACGTTTAACTAACCGCCGAGTAAGTATCGAAGTTATCTCGCCTAAGAATGCCGAGAAAATGGGAGGTGGAATATGAAATCCTTAATCGCTTTTATCATCACCCTGTCGTTGAGCTTTGCGAATGTTGTCAATGCTAACGACGAGTTTTCAGACGCGGTTCAAGTCGGTGACCTTATCCAAGTTAATGTACCCGGTGAAAGCACCTTAAACACTGGTTTCCAGGTGGATAAGCGTGGACGTATTACCCTTCCTGAAGTAGGCGCTGTGTTTGTTGCAGGTTACGACAGCGAACAGCTTAACAAAGTCGTTCTAGAGTCGCTGGCAACCGCTTATAAAGATCTTTCGAACGCTTCAGTGTATGTAAAAGAGCAGCAAATCATTATCTATGTGCAAGGTTATGTAGAACAGCCTGGCGAATACACTCTCGCATTAGGTTCTAGCATCCAAATGGCACTTTACGCTGCGGGTGGTTTACGCCCGGGCGCGCAACTGGACAAGCTTATTCTTAAGCGAGGCGCGGATAAGAAAGAGTTTAACTACAAACGATTCCTTGATTCAGGAGACGAGTCAACATTACCTACTCTTCAATCACTGGATTCACTATTCGTTCCAGCTTCTCCATTAGTCGGTAACATCGAGCAAGAGTTCGATGCAGCAAAGCTTGCTAACTCAGGTGACAGTGCTGATTCTCGTAACTCCATCAAAGTGTTTGGTGAGGTGAACGCGCCGGGTTCGTTCACTTACAAAGAGAACACCGACCTTGTCGACGTACTTATGCGTTCGGGCGGCGTAACTCGTTATGCCAGTGTTGAGCAAATCCGAGTGATTTCGAACAACACCCCAACGCTATTCAACCTAAAACGTTACTTAGATTCTGGTGACGAAAGTCTGCTTCCAATTTTACGCCCGGGTGCGACCATTTTCGTTCCCAAGCAAGAAGAAGAGATCAAATCCGGCGCCAACATGGTTTACGTAATGGGCGAAGTCGCAGCCCCTGGTGCTTTTGAAGGCAAAAGAGACGCGACCTTTATGGATATCTTGGCGAATGCGGGCGGCCCAACTCGATTTGCAGAGTCACGACAAATCCGTGTTATCAAAGCAGATGGCAGAGTGCTTAAATTCGATTTAGCGGCTTACACTGAAGGCTTACCTAACTCTAACCCTCCTAGCATCAAAGCTGGTGACGCGATTTTCGTTCCCGAGAAAACCGACATGAACGAGAAGTCTTGGTTGAAAATCACGCCAGACAGAGCAGTTAACGTAATTGGTGAGGTGAATCGACCTGGTCGTATTGAATGGTCAGATGAAATGAATTTCATGGGATTATTGGCACACGTCGGTGGCCCTACGCTACGCGCTGACACATCGAAAATCGAAGTTGTTACTGGTAGAAAGCTAGTTGTGTTTAACCTTGATGATTTTATTCGAAATGGTGCGCCACGTGACCAAATGCCACAAATTCAAGCGGGCTCTATCGTGCGTGTTCACGACTTGCCACAAGATCCTTCAGACAATAAATCACAATGGGTTCGTCAAAGCTCTGATGCTTCGATCTACATCTTTGGACAAGTGAATGCACCCGGTCGTTACCGCTTCACCAAAGACATGCACTTCCTTGATATCTTGTCTGCGGCTGACGGTCCAACAAAGGATGCCGACATCCACAACGTTCGAGTAACGCATCGTGACAAAACCTATTCGCAAGTAAGCAAACTTAACTTATCACTGTACTTTGAAACCGGTGACGAATCGTTACTGCCAAACGTAACCACTGGCGACACGATTTACATCCCAGAGAAAGGCAAAAACTGGTTAGATACACCGAAAGAAGAAACCGTTCGTGTGCTTGGTGCGATTAACAATCCGGGGCGTTATGTGTTCAACGACAACATGACCATTCTAGATATTCTGGCAGAAGCAGCAGGCCCTACCGACAATGCTTATGTAGAAAAAATTACCATCGTCAATATGTCTTGCTGCCAAGGTCAGGCTCGTACTTTTGACCTTGTTGAATTCAGCAAAACGGCGAACATTTACAACTTGCCGGTGCTACGCGCTGGTGACACGATTTACATCCCAGACCGTCGCGAAAGCTTTATTGAAAAAGCACGCGTCGGACTTGATGACATACTGCGTATCACCACCACCATCGTATTAATAGGAGCTTTATAATGACAATTTCAGCGACCCATGCCGAAGTCGAGCAACTGTATTTAGCTTCTGAACTTAACGGCCAAAAATCAATATGCGTCACCGCCTGCCATTCAGGTGACGGCGTAACATCTATTGCAACCGCATTAGCCGAGCGTTTTCTTCTTGCGGGTCATTCAACACTTTATGTTGATCTCAACTTATTCAACCCTGCTTTCAAAGATTTGAATATGCTAGAAGATAATCAGCAAGGTCAATTGATTGAACATGTTGAATCTCAGCGTACGTTTATCGGTGTCCCTGCTCCACAAGTTGCTTCAACGCAATTGGCTTATAAAGATCCGACAACGTTACAAAACGTGGTCAACAAATGGTTAGAGAAATACGACAGAGTCATCATTGATACCTCACCGCTTCTCAACATAAACAAAGGCAACATTCCGGCTCAGTCTGTGGCGAGTGCTTGTGACAGCACATTGATGGTTGTCGCCTATGGTGAAACGTCGAGTCACCACCTAGAACAAGCGAAAAAGCTGCTTGATGCACAAAGTATCAACCTAATGGGCTGCGTGATGAACATGAAACAAAAGCCTAGCTTTGCACAAGAGATGGTCAGACAAATCAATCGAATGAAATTCATCCCCGCTAAGCTTCGCGATAGCTTGGCAAACAAGCTGTATCAAAATGAGTTTTTGAACCTTCCGATGTAACTTTCTTTTGCTACTTTCTGGCTGTCATTAAACCATGACAGCTACCTATCCTATTAGACTTCAAGCTCCAAAAGCTCTGAATAACTCAAAACCAAATTGGGTATTTTTGGCGAAGTTATTATTAAAAATAAGATTTTAAAAACCATTCAACGCATTTCACACACATCAATCATGGTCTTACCCCCTTTAAATTCCTTCAAAAATCAACAGCCCCACGCCTAACTTTAGCGGTAATGTGACACAGACGGTTAAAGTGCCATGTAAATCGCATCAAAGATGGAATTCGTACGATTATTCCCTAAGATTATAAATAGAGGTGGTTTTTGACGAATTTGTAATAGTTTGACAAAGTTATCCGATGGCTGTTGAAACACAGTGGATGAATTGGCAAATCACACTTCACTGACTTTGCACGTTTATCTATTCAAACTTCACCCATCCCTCCTTCTGCTCAAATGGTTCAAATACACGGAAAGGATCACCATCGAGCAATTTAGATAATCAATTTACCTTGGTTACCTTAGTTGTATTATTAAAGAGAAAGGAAACTCAATATGAAATACAAGTTAAGCTCCGTATTTTTGTTAGTAGCAGCAGCCAGCGGTAATGCTAACGCTGGAGAATGTGGCAGCGTAACAATCGCAGATATGAACTGGAACTCTGCAACACTGATCGCCAATATCGACCAATTCATCCTTGAACATGGTTATGGGTGTGATGCTGAACTTATCCCTGGCGACACTATGCCAACAGGCACGTCTATGATCGAAAAAGGCCAGCCTGATGTTGCACCTGAACTTTGGAGCAACAGCTTAAAAGACGCATTAGATAAAGGTGTTGAAGAAAAACGTCTTCGCTACGCAGGTAAAGCACTTGTGAACGGCGGCGAAGAAGGCTTTTGGGTTCCAGCTTACCTAGTAAAACAGTACCCTGAAATGGCAACCATCGAAGGCGTACGCAAAAACGCAAGCTTATTTAAACACCCTGAAGACCCAGATACATCTGCATTCTACAGCTGCCCTGCAGGCTGGAACTGTCAGATCAGCGCCGGAAACTTGTTTAATGCTCTTGAGCTAGAAAACAGCGGTTTCACGATTGTTGATCCAGGCTCGAGTGCCGGCTTATCTGGCTCTATCGCAAAAGCTTATGAACGTGAAGAAGCTTGGTTTGGTTACTACTGGGCACCGACCGCTGTTCTAGGTAAATACGACATGGTTAAAGTCGACTTTGGCAGTGGCGTTAATGAGGAAGAGTTCCTTAACTGTACCACCAAAGAAGATTGTGAATCGCCAAAAGCAACCATGTACCCGCCTTCACCTGTCCACACGATTACCACTGAAAGTTTTGCGTCACGTGCTCCTGAAGCGTACGACTACTTTACTAAACGTGGTTTCACAAACGACAAAATGAACTCGCTACTTGCTTGGATGGAAGACAACCAAGCTGATGGCGAAGAAGCGAGTCTACATTTCTTAAGTGAATTCCCAGAAGTATGGCACCCATGGGTTTCTGAAGAAGTGGCTAAGAAAGTTGAAGCTCAGCTGTAAGAGCTTGATTTAATAACAAGTAATTACGCTTCAACAATAAAACAGAAATAACGTCGCTATACTTGATGTTATTCATGATTCGGAGCCCTTTTCATTAGCGATTTTCTTATCGCATGGACAAGTGGCTCCGAACTATAAGGATATAAAATGGCTGACAGCAATTGGTTATCAAGCTTTCCAGAGATGGAACGCGGTGATTTACGAACCATAAAAAAGACGCTAGATGGCGCATACCGTGAATTTTCCCGTGAATACGGCGAAATGATTGAATCTCTCTTTGACCCTCTTCTTTCATTCCTCGTTTGGTTTGAAAAACTCCTTATCTCAACACCTTGGATTATAGTCCTGGCTGTGTGTACCAGCCTTGTCTACGCAGCAAGCCGTTCTTGGAAACTGGCTCTAGGCTGTGTTGCTTCTCTACTTCTCATTGGTTACTTTGGAATGTGGGAAGACACCATGCGGACGCTCAGTATCATCACTGTATGTACCTTGGTTTCAATATTCTTGGGCATTCCGATTGGTATTGCGATGGCTCGTTCAAATCGAGCTCAGTCAATTGTTACGCCGATGCTCGATATCATGCAAACCATGCCTGCGTTCGTTTATTTGATTCCAGTGGTAATGCTACTGGGCATCGGTAAGATTCCAGGGCTAATCGCCGTGGTTATCTACGCGATTCCACCTGTAATTCGTCTAACTAACCTAGGCATACGCTTAGTTGATAAAGAAGTCCTTGAAGCCGCTACCGCTTTCGGTGCGAGCAAAAAGCAACGCTTATGGGGTGTTCAACTTCCTCTAGCAATGCCAACGATCATGGCGGGTATTAACCAAACCATCATGATGGCGCTGTCTATGGTTGTTATCGCATCCATGATTGGTGTGAAAGGCCTAGGACAACCGGTTCTTAAATCGATCACCAACCAATACTTCACATTAGGTTTGATGAATGGCTTCGCCATTGTGGCCCTCGCAATCCTTTTTGACCGCGCTTCACAAGCGTACGCAAGAAGAACTAATGCGCATTTAGGAGGATTCAAGCATGACTAAACCATTGATTGAAATTAGTGGTCTGTACAAGGTGTTTGGACCGAAACCAATGTCTGTTATGAACCGAGTTCAAAACGGCGAACACAAAGATCAGATTCTTGCGGATACGGGTCATACCGTTGGTTTGAAAGAGATCAACCTTGAGATTAACCGTGGTGAAATCTTCGTTATCATGGGGCTTTCTGGCTCGGGTAAATCGACGCTGATTCGCCACTTCAACCGTTTGATTGACCCGACTCAAGGTAAAATCATGGTTGAAGGCATTGATGTGATGAGCCTCAACACTAAACAGCTAGAAGAGTTCCGTCGTCATAAAATGTCGATGGTATTCCAACGCTTTGGCTTAATGCCTCATCGCACTGTGGTTGAAAACGTTGCGTACGGGTTGGAAGTACAAGGCATCAAAAAAGAAGACCGTTTAGCAAAAGCCAACGAATGGTTAGAAACCGTGGGCTTGAAAGGTTACGGCAAGCAATACCCTGCGCAACTTTCAGGTGGTCAGCAACAACGTGTTGGCCTTTCTCGCGCTCTGTGTACTAACGCTGAAATCTTGTTAATGGATGAAGCCTTTTCGGCACTCGACCCTTTGATTCGAAGTGAAATGCAAGACCAGCTTATTGAACTTCAAGAGAAGCTTCATAAGACGATTGTTTTCATCACACATGATCTGGACGAAGCACTCCGCCTAGGCGATAGAATCGCAATTTTGAAAGACGGCGAGTTAGTACAACAAGGCACACCACATGAGATTCTGCTAAATCCAGCCGATGATTACGTGGAAGCGTTCGTGAAAGACGTAAACCGTGCTCGTGCACTGACCGTTGAAACCGTTATGCAGCCTCCTCTGTATCGAATCACATCAGAAACAATTGAAGGTGCTTTGGCACAAATGAAGATGCTTAAAAACGATTACGCTTATCACGTAACAGATGACGGCTATCAAGGCCTAGTCACACAAGAAAGTCTACAAGACGCCGTTGAAGATTCATCGGTACATGATTTTAGTGATGAGATATACGAAGAAGTCCCTGCCATCTTACCAGATGCGGTGATTGAAGAAGTGCTACCGGACACTATGTCTTGTGACTACTCTCTTCCAGTTGTTGATGAAGACGGTAATCTAAAAGGTGAACTCGAGAGAAGCGCTGTTGCTGATATCTTCTCAGAAAGTAGCGAGGAAGAAGTAGAAGCCGACCCAAAGCCAAAAATTGATAAAGCTTCGTAGTCCTACTTTTCGTGATTTAAAGCACGGCTGTTTAAATTATCATTGTTTGGGTTATCGTTATTTGAGTTCTTGCTATTTAGATTAGCCTAAACTACATAAACCGCTCTAAGACCACTGTTGTTAGTAACTGCAGTGGTCTTTTTTATGTGTATCGGCCTCGCTTTGTCCTGCACTCTCCCCTTTAAGCTTATAAGTACCCAGGCTAATGGGTGCCTAAGTTTATATTTCATAAGAGAAAACAAAATAAAATCAGTCCGTTAGGTTTGTCACAAACCCAATAGCAAGATGAGTGAGATGCCAATTAAATGCTCTATTTGTACGGCAACCAGTTGAAATTATTCTAGAAAATGACTAAAACTTAATAGTATTAACAGATATTAAGCTCAATAAAAGGACTTAGTTTGATGAATTCTACTTTAGCGTCAGACGCAGCTACAAATCTAAACTCACAACAAGTGAGCGAGCTTGTCGATGAAAGCGTTCTGGAGCAAATGATTCGCGATACAAGTGCGGACATTATCCCTATCTTGATCGACCATTATGTCGAAGAATCACAAACACGCTTGGTCGCCATAAAAGAGGCTGTCACGCAGAAAGACGCTCAAACACTTGAGTTCGAGGTCCACACTCTCGGCAGCACAGCGCTTTCGTTAGGTAATCGCCCTTTGGGTGAATTAGCTCGAGCTTTAGAAAAGCTATGTTTAGAACAGAGTCATGATGCGGCATTTCGACAAGTTGATGAATTACTAGAGCTCGCAGAGCGTTCAATAAAAGCCTTGCTTGAAAGGAAAGAGGCAGGCTTCAGCTAGCTTTGCATGTTCATTATCGGTATCAGATTAAAAACTCAAAACAGTCGTTATTAATATAGTCGCCATAAGATGGGCTCCATCATGAACAGCAATGCGAGAAGTTATACAGGCCGCTTCTTAAAAGATTGCATGTGGTAGATAACAAATACACAAGACTCGTATTGATGGTTGCATATCACTATGTTATTGATTGGTTAGGATAAAGTTTCAAAAGGAATACACAATGCGCCCTAAGGTATTGTTAGTTGAAGACTCCACCTCACTCGCCGTACTCTACAAGCAGTACGTAAAAGACGAGCCCTATGATATTTTCCACGTCGAAACCGGCGCGGAAGCTAAGACCTTCATTGAAAGGCACTCTCCACAGCTTGTGATTCTCGACCTTAAGCTTCCTGACATGCCAGGCGAAGAAGTCTTAGATTGGATTACTGCTAACGAAATACCGACCGCTGTCATCATCGCGACAGCGCATGGTTCAGTAAACATCGCGGTAGACCTTATCCAACGCGGTGCAGAAGACTTCTTAGAGAAACCCATTCAAGCCGATCGACTCAAGACCTCTGTTAGCTTGCATCTAAAAAGAGCGAAACTCGAAAACCTCGTCGATAACATGCAAAGCAAATTCGATCGTGATCGTTTTCATAATTTCATTGGCTCTTGCCTACCCATGCAGGCGGTTTACAAGATCATTGATTCGGTAGCACCAACCACTGCCAGCGTGTTTATTAACGGCGAAAGTGGTACAGGTAAAGAAGTGTGTGCGGAAGCGATTCACCAAGAGAGTCAGCGTAATGGTAAACCCTTCGTGGCCATTAACTGCGGCGCTATCCCTCGAGACCTAATGGAGAGTGAAATCTTCGGTCACGTTAAAGGTGCGTTTACCGGTGCGACAACCGACCGTAAAGGTGCAGCAATGCAAGCGCATGGCGGTACCCTATTTCTCGATGAGCTTTGTGAAATGGAACTGGAGATGCAGAAGAAGCTCCTCAGATTTTTGCAAACTGGTACGTTTACTCCACTCGGTGGCAACCGCGAGATTAAAGTGGATGTCAGAATTATCTGTGCGACCAACCGCGATCCACTGGTTGAAGTAGAAGAAGGACGTTTTAGAGAAGACCTTTACTATCGTGTTCACGTTGTGCCTATCGAAATGCCACCGCTTCGTGAACGAGGAAGTGACATTGTCACCCTATCTAATCACTTCTTGAAACTGTACGCGAAGCAAGACAAGAAGAAGTTCAAATCAATAGACAAAGAAACGCAGAATCTACTTAAACGTTATGCGTGGCCAGGCAATGTGCGTCAGTTGCAAAACATCATCCGTAACATCGTGGTGTTGAACAATGAAACGAGCGTGACTAAAGACATGTTACCGCCTCCGATTAATAAAGTAGATGCCGCTCCATCATCTAAATCAGTGACACCAATTCGAGTAACTGCGCCTCAACCTGCAGTTGTTGAAGCACCAGAAGCTAAGTTGCCACCGATTACTCCGGAAGAGTTGGAACAATCGTCAGTTGCTCAAGCTCACAATGAGCCGATGACGCCTGCATTTACCACAAGCGAAGGTGCTATTCGTCCAATGTGGCAAATAGAACGTGAAGCCATTCAACATGCCATCAATCATTGCGATGGGAATGTGTTAAACGCTGCTGTGCTGTTAGAACTTAGCCCTTCTACTGTTTATCGTAAGAAACAGGCTTGGGAATCGGAAGATGAGTACAATCAAGCCTAACCAAGGTATACTCGACATAAACCTTCATGAGATTTGGCTGTTGATCGACAGCCAAACTTTTGGAGGCATAGAAACGCATGTTTTAGAATTAGCACAAGGCCTGATATCGGAAAGCGCTCAGTATTCAGAGGCTGTTCGTATCGTTCTTTTGACTAAGTTTAATCCTGAAGCGATCATCGTTGAAAAGTTGAATGCGCTGAACATCCCTTTTAGTTACCTCTCCGATTTAGCCTCATGTTCTGTAGATTCAAATGGCAATAGCGCGACACAGCTGAAACGTGCAGTTCAACATTATCAACCAAGGCTTATCCATGCTCATGGTTACAAAGCCAGTTTGGTCAGCAAGTTAATCAAGCTTCCGCCTCGTTTCAACAACACAAAGCAAATCACCACTTATCACGCAGGTGAAACCCCAACAGGCAAAGTATGGCTTTATGATTGGCTCGACCGTTACAGCAGTTTTCTTTCTGATCAGTCGCTCGTGGTCAGTGAAAAGATTAAAGCGAAAGTGCCGAGTCAAACCCATCAATTGAATAACTTTGTTAAAATGCCAACCGGGTTAACAAGCTCCCCTTCATCAAGCCCATTCCATGTTGGTTTTGTGGGGCGATTGAGCCATGAAAAAGCGCCTGATCGATTTGTTGCATTAGCCAAACAGTTTCCTGATGTTCGGTTTGAGCTTTTTGGTGACGGGCCAGAAATGGACATCTTAGTTAAATCGCAGCCTGATAATGTGACCTTTCATGGGCATCAGACCAATATGGACGACGTCTGGAGCCAAATCGATCTGTTAATCATCCCTTCTCGCTTTGAAGGCTTACCTATGGCGGCATTAGAAGCCATGATTCGTGGCATTCCCGTTCTCGCCACCTCAGTTGGTAACTTGCCTCAACTCATCGAGCATCAAGTTAACGGCTACCTTGCAAATTCAGAAGCTGAGCTAGAACAGTTTTTATCTTTGTGGATGTCATTGACGAACGAGCAACGTAACTCTCTCAAGAGTCACGCGATAGAAACCGTGAAAAACCAATACTCTCCACAAGCCGTTATCCCGCAGTTGTTGGAAATCTATCAACTCGACCGTTAATTCTAGCCTTAGTCGATAACTGGTTATTTGGGCTTGATGATTTAAGTACTTTAGTCAGTTTTATACTGATTCTCAAAATGACAAAACTCACCTCAAGGCTACGCCCTCACTTAATAATCCAACATTAAATCAGTAAGTTAAATAAAATGCATAACTGGCACTCACTTTGCAATCTTTAACATCAGGCGTAACTACGTCTTACAAAGATTACGAGCCGAGTCCTAAAGAGTTTATTTGCCAATAGAGGTCACAATGGTCAACCCTGAAGCCAATAGATTGCCAGTCATCATCACGATCAGCACCTTGTGTGTTGGGCTTGGTGTTGTTTGGTACTTTGTGCCTCACCCTGCTGTCATTGTGGCGCTCGCTCTTGTGCCATTGGCCGGGTTATTCGTGTTAAACAAAACATTCTGGTTAGTTCTATTGTTCGTTGTCTTTTCATTTTTCCGAATTCACGAAGCTATACCTCAGCTCTATTCGCTAAAAATACCGTTGATGCTTTCATTAGGCGCTCTGTCGGCTCTTCTATGGCATGCATTAATCAGTAAAGAACTTAAAATCTTCTGGCACCCTTGTTTAAATTGGCTCGCCATATTTTGGGTATTGGTTTTCATTGGTATTATCTTCGCGTCCAACAGGCCCATAGCACTGGCAGAATTCAAGGGCGTTTATTGGAAAATTATAGTGATGACGCTTGCGATTACTTGGCTAGTAAACACCACGGAAAATCTCGCAAAAACCGCGATGACGATTATCTACGCTGGCGCTTTAGTCAGCTCTATTGCCGTGTACAACTCAGTAAATGGTATTGGGCTTGTCGAGGGCTCACGCGTGACTATTGGCCGCGATTTTGGCTCTATGTTAGGTGACCCGAACGACCTAGCACTGGTACTGATGTTCCCACTCGCCTTTACAATAAGCCAAGCCACCACGACTGGCATCTCACGATCCAAACGTTTAATCAGTGCCTTAGTTTGTCTGTTACTGCTCGCCGCCATTATTGCCACTCAAAGCCGTGGCGGATTACTGGGTTGTATTGCGGTGATTGGTATTTTTGCGTGGAAGCTAGTGCGCTCTAAAGTTCTCTTAATCTCAGTGGGAACTGTCGCGGCCGTGGTGCTCTATTTAGTTGCTGGTATCTCAGACAGATCTTCTGGTGGTGCCGCTGAACAAGGTATCGATGAATCTGCAATGGGTCGAATCTATGCTTGGGAAGCAGCAATAAAGATGGCAGTTGAGAATCCACTGACCGGCGTAGGGTTGAACAACTTCTTCTCGAACTACTTCTTTTACAGTTCGCATTGGGACGGACTGAATCACGCCGTTCACAGTACCTGGTTTGGTGTGTTGGCAGAAACAGGCTTTATTGGTCTGATCATTTTTGTCTGCCTTATCGTTGCTTTGATCAAAACCTCTCGCTCTACGCTAACGAGGTTAAAAAACTCGGCCACAGAAATCGCCCCCGAACTCAATGCGGTCGCCTATGCGATCTATGCAGGTCTGATTGGAACAATCGTGTCGGGTACATTTTTGACTCAAGGCTTCAACTGGCCGATTTATATCCTCGCAGCACTCACAGTTTGCGTCTCAAATGTATCTCAAACTGCCTGTCAAAATGAGAAAACCTAAAAGACACATTTTAACCTATTGAAAATATTATATTTATTAGATGGCACAATATATGAAAGTACTTCTATATAACAAAAAAGAGGATTTTCATTATGACGTCAGTATCTATACATCAATTCAAACATTGGCTTAAGTTTCATCCTAATTCTCGAATTAGAAATGTGTTTTTCATTTTGAAAAACATCAGAAGCGCAGAGCTACCTACCCCTAAACTATTTAATCGCTGGCTATATCAAGCGCACAAGCTAGTGGTGAATCTGGTTTCTGGCTTTACGCGATTCTTCTACTGGACTCCGGCTTTCAAAGGTCGTGTGGCTCAATGTGGCAAACGCCTGTATTTGTATGGTGGACTGCCTTTCGTCAGCGGTCCGGTGCAAATTACGATTGGCGACAACTGCCGTATCTCTGGCCACACGACATTCTCTGGTTGTACTCAACAACTTGAAGGCTTGGAACACCCACTATTGTCGATTGGCAATAACGTCGACATTGGTTGGCAGTCGACTATCGCTGTTGGAGGTAAAGTGGTTATCTCTGACAACGTACGAATCGCAGGCGGCGCTTTTCTATTTGGATACTCTGGACACCCGCTTGATGCAAAACGCCGAGCGCTAGGTGAAGGTGACGACCCTCAGCAAATCGGTGACATCATTCTTGAACCCGATGTTTGGTTAGGCACGAATGTGACGGTTAAAGGTGGCGTAACCATCGGCGAAGGTGCCGTAATAGCCGCAGGCAGCGTAGTAACAAAGAACATCCCGGCTTTTGCAATCGCAGGCGGTAACCCAGCTCGAGTTGTCGGTCACATCAAACCCGTTGAAGTGACAGAATCCGATATGTTCGATTCGTTAGAGACTCATGGAGGTGACCATGCGTGATTTAATCGTATTTGGTGAAGACTTTGGTGGCCTACCTTCATCGACTCAACATTTAGTTCGTCACCTTGCTAAGCAACACAAAGTCTTATGGGTCAACTCTATTGGCTTAAGACAACCGAAGCTGTCCGCTAAAGATGCCAGCCGAGCGTTCAACAAGTTGTTTGGTAAAACCAAAGCCGTTACTCAAAACATGCTCGACTCTGAGGGACACGACAACATTACTATCGTTAACTTAAAGACAATCCCTGCGCCTGCTTCTAAATTTTCTAGAAAGTTGGCTCAGCAAATGATGTTGCACCAACTAAAACCGATTATTGCGGAGCTTAATCTGAACGCGCCTATCCTATGGACTTCTCTTCCGACCGCTGTTGATTTGTGCGGACACTTAGGCGAGTCATCTGTGGTCTATTACTGCGGTGATGATTTTAGCGCGCTGGCTGGTGTTGATCATGACACCGTTGCACAGCACGAATCAGAGCTAATCGAAAAATCAACGCTTATATTCGCGGCTAGCAAAAAATTGATGGGTAAATTTCCAAAGCATAAAGCGCACTTGCTACCACATGGTGTCGACGTAGACCTATTTTCAACACCCGCACCAAGAGCAAAAGATTTACCAAGCAACCACCGCCCTATTGCTGGTTTTTATGGCAGCCTTTCTAAGTGGCTTGATTATGAAATGATTGATCATGTTGCGAATGCGATGCCGGAATGGGACTTTGTTTTCATAGGTCCAAACGAGCTTGATACGCTCATGCTGCCTAAGTTGAGTAACGTACATTACCTTGGCCCTCGTCCACACCACACGCTACCAAGCTATTCTCAACACTGGGATGTTAGCTTGTTGCCGTTTGTTGATAACGAGCAGATCCGAGCGTGTAGCCCACTCAAACTAATGGAATACCTTGCGGCGGGCACACCCATTATCACAACACCGTTCCCTGCTTTGGTTCCATATCAAGGGCACGTAACCACGGTTGGCAGTGCCAACCAAATGATTTGGGCGCTTGATCATGCACGCGAGCTAAGCAACTCACCTATCTCTGTCGTCGAACAAGAGAGCTGGCAGAACCGTGGTAACTTCGTACATTGGATGTTGGAGCTATTATGAATAATCTGAAATTGCGGTTATTAGTCATCATCAATGCGATGTGGCGCCAACGCTACGTTATCGTTCTGCCAATGCTTATTTTGCCCTTTGTAGGCTTTGGTGTGAGCAAGTTGGCTCCAACTAAATATGACGCGCATACCAGTATGTTGATTCAAGAAACGGCCAAGATGAATCCATTCTTGGAAGACATTGCCGTTTCGACGATGCTCAAAGATCGACTTAACGCATTGAGAACACTGCTTCACAGTCGACATGTGCTTTACTCGGTCGCTGATGAACTGCAATTAACCACGCAAGATATGCCTGAAATTGAGAAACAAGAGATCATTACTGACCTGTCTCAACGTCTAACGGTGACTCAGCTTGGAAAAGATTTTCTAAAGATAAGTCTAACGTCGAACACACCAAATGGAATGGAAGCGACGCTGCGCTCGGTAAGTGAACATTTCATTGAACAGTTACTTGCACCGGAACGTTCATCGATTGAAGATTCAAGTAACTTCTTGAAAATCCATATCGACAAACGTAGCGCAGAGCTTGCAGAAGCAGAAGAAGCGCTAGCTGCATACATGAATGAGAATGTTCATTCGACGCCTGAGGTACAGAGCCAAAGTTTGAATCGCTTAGCTTCACTCAAACAAACATTGGCAGAAAAAGAGGCCGAGTTATCGGGTGTCGAAAAAAGTTTAGGGTCAATCGACCAACAACTTTCAAGAACCAACCCTGTGATCGGTAAATTAGAAGACCAGATCATCGACATTCGTAGCGACCTTACCTTGTTACAAGCTAAATACACGGACAAGCACAGTGCTGTGCAAGCTAAAGTGCGTGAGCTAGACAGACTAGAGAATGAACGTAAGAGTTTGCTCGAAGTAACCCAGCCAACGATGAACAGCGACCAGCTTTGGGACATCGCAAGTAGTACGACACTGAACAAACTTTCTGATACCCAACCTCTTCTGGTCACTCAATTACACAGCCTACAGCTGGTTCGTGCTCGCTTTGAGTCTTTAACTGAAGAGACCAAAAGCCTTCGAACTATGATTTTCGAATTAGAACACAAGGCCAATAACTTCGGCGAAAATGCAAAAGAGATGTACCGCCTTAAACGTCAAGTTGAAATCAAACGTCAACTATATGATGAACTGACAGAGCGTTATGAAATGGCTCAACTAACGGGTTCGCTTGGTGTATTCGAGCAAAACAAACGTGTGAAGATTATCGATTTGCCTTTCACACCGAGTGTCAAATCTAACATGCCGACTTTTGTTTTTATTCTGGCTGGATTCGTTGCAGGTATCGGTTTGGGTATTGGTTTAGCGGTATTGTTTGAACTGTTTGATTCTTCAATCAAACGCAAAGACGAAATCGAAGATATCTTGGGTGTCCCTGTGATAACGGTGATCCCTAAAATGAGCTAGTCAGCCTCAAAGCCATTTTTGACTTGCTAGATTCACAGCTTTCTAGTTTCCAAGCTTCGTGCATCCTAGATGCAAAACGCCAACACTCGGTTGGCGTTTTGTTTATTTAGAACCCCAAGTTCTAATGCTACTTTCGATTTACCCAAGCCCTATGATTCAAACTGCCATTCAATTGTATTTTGTTTTGATTCCCATTTTGAGAAATGAAAACTGCCCTAGAATTAAATAATCTAAACAACTGAAAAATAACGGTTATTTAATTGGCACAACTCCTGCAATCTCCTTGTGTAGTTAAACGTTTTAAAGAAGTTACTTCAAGAGAAACGTCAGAAAGGCGAAACAACAATTACAAAGGCAGGGTCCAAACTATGAATACGCATTTAACGAAGCATGGCAAAAAGATCATACACGTTGTTCAGCACCTTGCACCGGGTGGATTAGAAACCCTAACTCTGGATTTGCTCCGCCTTGCTAAACCAACAGACCAAGTGTTGATTGTCAGTTTAGAGGGTACTAAACAAGAGTCTATAAACAACTGGCCGAAGCTAGAGCCATACAAAAAGCAAATCGTCTTTTTGGATAAAGCACCAGGCGTACAATTCAATATCATTATTAAGCTAATTAAAGCCTTCAACGCGATTCGCCCTGATGTGGTTCATACCCATCATATTGGCCCACTGTTATACGCTGGTTATGCCGCTCGCGTAACCGGGGTTCCAACTCGAATCCATACCGAACATGACGCTTGGCATCTGAACAACAACAAACGTCGTCGATTACAAGCGCTTGCTTTAAAAGCTGCTCAACCAACGTTAGTTGCCGACGCGACACGTGTTTATAACCAACTACGCACTGCTTTTTCTTATGAGAACATCATTACCATCAAAAATGGCGTTGATTGTGAGAAGTTTAAGCCAATGTCGAAAGAACACGCGAGAGCAAAACTAAACCTGCCGACAGACAAACACATCATCGGTTGTGCAGGTCGACTAGAACATGTCAAAGGCCAAGACCAACTTATTAAAGCACTGACTCTTTTACCTGCAAACATGGTTGTCGCATTGGCTGGCGTGGGTACTAAACGCAATCAACTAGAGCAACTTACTAGACGCTTGAATCTGAGTGACCGAGTGATCTTTCTTGGCCTAGTTGAAGACATGACCACGTTTTACGGAGCGTTGGATACCTTCTGTCTACCTTCACGCCACGAAGGGCTGCCGCTTTCTACACTTGAAGCTCAAGCATGCAATATTCCAACCGTCGCAATGGACGTTGGTGCCGTCGATGAAACCTTGTGCCCTATCAGCGGAACACTCGTTAAAAAAGGCAGTATCACGGGATTAGCCAATGCCTTGTTAGAGAATCAAAATGAACGCTTTTTATCACCTCGACACTATGTTCTTAAGAACTTCGACATCATCAAAATGGTTTCGTCTTACAACGACATCTCAGAAGGAGCTTACGCATGATTGATTGGTTGCTTGCGGGACTTTGTTTGTTTTCAGGTGCGTTGATTGTCTATCATCACGCAGCCTACCCTTTGTTACTGCGTTGGTATGCGAAAAGCCACCCCGCACGCAAAGTTGAAGAGAGTCATCGTTGCTACAAAGAGGAACAGCAAGATTGTACGTTGCCGACCATCACCGTTCTTGTTCCTGCATTTAACGAAGAACAGTGGATCGCAGACAAGATTCGTAACCTTGCTTCACTCGATTACCCAAAAAAGAAGTTGGAAGTCATTATCGCTTGCGATGGTTGCACTGATAACACAGTCGCCATTGCACAAATGACCATACAAGAAGCGATGTGCAGTGATGTCTATTTTGAGATACATGACCATCAAGTAAACCGAGGTAAAGTCGCGGTTGTTAATGAAGAAGTGACACGTATAACCAGTGATATCACGGCGATGAGTGATGTTTCTGCCCTTATTTCATTGGATGCTTTGCTTATAGCTGCCGCTCATTTTGAAAGTGACAAGGTTGGAGTGGTAAACGCAACGTATCAACTTTGTCCAACAGGCCATGAAGGCGAAAACACGTATTGGCAGTACCAAACCGCGGTTAAAGAGTCTGAGGCTTCGTTAGGTTCTAGCTTGGGTTCTCATGGCGCTTTCTACTTGTTTAGAACACACCTGTTTGAACTGCTTCCACTCAACACTATTAATGATGATTTCATCTTACCGATGCAAATCGTTAAACAAGGTTACATCGCCGAATACGAAACCCAAATGGTTGCATTAGAGCTAGAAGAATCGAACCTAGAAACAGACTTCAAAAGAAGACTTCGTATTTCAGCGGGCAACATGCAACAAGCGATTCGATTATTTGCCTTGTTCAGCCCGAAGTTTAAAGGCATCGCGTTTGCGTTCTTTTCAGGAAAAGGACTTCGCCTACTCACTCCATATTTAATGATTGTGTGCTTAGTGTGCTCAATCTTACTTAGCAACTACTTGGTATTTGAAGCGCTGTTATGGGCTCAAGTTGCCGTTTATACCATTGGCGTCCTTGGCTGCATCTTGCCAAAGCGTCTAGTAAACAAACCTATTTCATTAATCTCTTATTTGATAGTTGGACACTACGCCAACTTCATTGGTGGCATTCGTTACCTAATCGGACTAGAAAACTCACCTTGGACACGAGCAAATCATTAAGGACTTATTATGATGAACATCGAACAGCTATCTACCCAAAACCTATACCAATACAAAATCTCACGTGCTAAACGTACTTTCGATTTTGTAAGCTCACTGATTGCTTTGATTTTGCTAGCGCCCGTATTTCCGTTGATTGCGATGGCGATTGCACTCACTTCTCGTGGCCCTATTTTCTACCGTCAATTGCGCGTTGGTAAATCGACACCGGAGAAAATGGAAATCTTTGAGATCATGAAATTCCGTAGCATGTACGAGGATGCAGAAACTCGCTCTGGTGCAGTTTGGGCTACCGCGAATGACCCACGAATCACGCCTGTTGGCCGCTTTTTGAGAAAGACACGTCTTGATGAACTGCCACAACTGATCAATGTACTGAAAGGTGAAATGTCTCTAATTGGCCCGCGCCCTGAACGCCCTACTTTTTACACCAAACTAGAGAACGAAATTCCTTACTTTGCCGACCGCACATACGGTGTAATGCCTGGTATTACAGGGCTTGCACAAGTAAATCAAGGTTACGACACCTGTATTGATGATGTACGTCGTAAAGTAGGTTTTGACCACAGTTATGCACTAAGCCTATGTTCGGTTAAGTCTTGGATTGCCGCTGATCTCAGCATCATCTCTAAAACAATCATCGTAATGGTAGATGGTCGAGGTCGCTAAACCAGTATGGTCTAATGTGGATACAAAGCCTGTTTTCTATAAAGCCTTAGGGGGCGATTGGAAAGTCGCTAATGAAACACATAGTGCCGAATTAGCCCACGTTAACTAGACTCGCTGCTCTCGGTTCTCAGTTGAATGGTGTAATAAGGTTTCTTCCCTATCAATTGACGTAAACATTGGCAATGAATGTATAACGCAGATGTGGCTTGAGTTAGGGATTAGAAATTAAGAGCTGAGAGCTCAGAGTTAAGAATTAAGAGTTAAGACGAGAAAGCTTATATTCATAGAAAACCACGGCACTTTCGTCAGAGGCTTGCTCAACAAAACCTAGCTTATTAAGTAAGTGTGTAGAGGCTATGTTTGAACGGTCGACACCGCCAATCAGTGTGAACCATGACTCGGTTTTTGCGACTTCTGTGATGAAACTCTGCAATAACTCACTCGCGAAACCCTTGCCCCAGCATTCTTCTGCAAGCAAGTAGCCAATATGAGCATCACTTTCGTCTTCTACATAAGCGAACAGAAAACCAATTAATTGATTATCGTTGGATTTCACTTGAAGTAAGCGGCTCTCCGACAACATTCGGTCGAGCCAAATTTCAGCCAGCTCACCTGACACAATACCGTGAAAGTATGGTGGAAGGTTTTCAACGACTGACGGGATTAGAATGCCAGGTACTCGCTCAAGCAGAGCCGAACGTTCAGGAACAGTAAGTTCACCTGCGACTTCTTCTACTTTTAGTCTTTGAGTTTCAAACGAGATCGCCATGTGTCCTGCCCAATTTGATAAAAATGTGGATTATACACCTGAGTTCTCGTGTTGGCTTCGTTTCCAGGCTAAAGCAAACTAAAGAACAGCCACGCCTTCAACTTCAATCACTGAGTTAACATTTGCTCGCTCGATTATCTTGAGTAACGTCGTTTGAACTAATTCATTATCTCGGATTTCGGTTTCACAAGAAAAACGCTCTTCTTGAACACCATCGCCCTCACCCAGCATAAATTGAACCGCGACTTCCGTTGCGAGATCTTTGGTCGTCCCGTAATACGCTAACGTGATTTTTGGGTATCCGTGGTCGCCTTTTTTAACCTGCTTTGCGATACGTTTTTTGGCTTTATCTAAATTCATACAACTTCCTTTTAAGTTTGAAATACAAGGTGACTAGAACACCTTTTTAAACGGTAAGCAATACAATCAGCGTTGGTTATAGAGATTCCCTAGCCTCTTGATACTAATCAAGATGGTACAGTCTTAGCACTTTAAAGAGTGATAGCTAGAACACAGAAAACCTGTTTAAGAAATATAATGACAACATATAAGAACTACGCGCCAAGAAGCGGTAGATGTTTGATCTGCTCCAGTTAGACTGGACACCGCATTAAGCGACATATTGTTTTTCAAAG